>SKIC01000042.1 GCA_007116685.1 Balneolales bacterium | reverse complement strand
ATTAACAAAAATGAGGGAACAAATAATGTTGAAAGCAGTTATCACAGGTACAAATAGCCACTAAAAACAAATATTTACTTCAAATAGTCATGAAAGCGCTTTTTTGATAAAATAAATAAGGTTTTTTATTTTAATTGTGTTTATGTTTGCTGTGGTTCAAATACCAGACAAAATTAAGTTACTATGATAGAGCTCAAGCCCTTCGATTTGAGTAATGCTGAAACTCATTTTCGATGGAACAACGATGAAGAACTGAATTTTTATGATTCTGATTACCCTCATCGTGAAGAATCATACGATGAATTTGTAAATCGTATGAAACTATTTACCCTGAATGGGGATCATGGCTTAAAGTTATTTGAAATACATGATGAAGATTCGGGCGAATTGATTGGTGTCATTGATATTTATGATATCGACAATTATAACCGAAGATGCCATATAGATTGTACTATTGGCGATAAAGAATTTCGAAATAAAGGCTACGGCGAGGCGGCCTTGCAAAAAGCGCTCGCAGTTTGTTTTACTGATATGGGGATGAATAAGGTGCTCACTACGGCTTTCGATTTCAACGAAAGTTGGATTAACCTTGTTCAAAAGCTAGGTTTTAGCAAAGATGGAATACTTCGCAAACACACCTGGAAACAGGATGGTTATTGCGATAAATTTCTTTTTAGCTTACTTAAAGAAGAATTCGAATTAGACGCATCTAATTCTTATTATAAAGTATCCCCAACCTAAACGGTTTAGATTATGGACGACACCGACCTCTGGTCGGTATCCAATCATCCGGTGGCTGACGATTTGTTGTTTTTCGGGTTGCAAGTTTCGGTCACCGGATTTTTTTTGCCCTACTCTCCCAAATCCAATTCCAGTTCCAAATTATTGACTTTTAGTTATTTGCTTAATTAGATTAATGCAAATAAAAAAATCCCAGCACCTATCAGCACTGTATGGCTATGGAAAAAATCGTCATTACACCTGCCTTAACAAAAGCGAATGAAAAATCTAAAAAAAGATTATTCATAATAATCGGGATTCTTCTTCTGACGTTAGTTGTTGTATATATCTACCAATTTTTTGTTGGTAATGAACCCGTAGGATGGTTTCATTTCCTGCACGGAGTTAACGTTGGTTTGCTCGTTATTTTGTTTTTTTTAAGCTTTTCCAAAAAACACAATCCGATGCTGGAATTAGATCAAACCAAAGTAAAAGCTCATCAACCTAAAGATTTAGGCTATAAAGAAGAGAATTTTGAAATAAGCACAGCGGAAGTAAAAAGCGTCGAGCAGAAATATAATGCCCTCGTTTTGCACTTAAAGTCAGGAGAAACCAAGCAAATTCAATTGGGCAGATTTGGCTATGCTGATGCACAAACCGTAAAGAAATTTTTCTCAGATTTGTTGGGAGAGGGAGAGAATGATACTGATTCTAAGCCTTAATTTTTAACTCACCAAACCTGCGTATTTCGTTGGTATTGGTAGATTTTTTCTTTGTCTCTGGCTGTTACATACAAGTAATTTAAATCCGGACGAATGCTTAAGCCTCTTGGGTCATCAGATTGGGCGCTCAAATCAATAATTTGGGTCAGTACGGCAGTTTTTAAATTATAGGCTTCAGACAGTTCGTAAATGAGAATTTCTTTTCGGCCGGTATCCATTAGAAACATGAGAGTTCCTTGCCGCTCAAACTCCAGTCCGCGCACTTCGTCTTCTTCATCGCTTATATCAAGAGTATAAACCCATTCTATCGTTGAAATATCCCAAGGAGTGCTTAGAGACACTTCGTGAATTGCTTGCGCATTTCGGTCATCAATAAACAGGCGAGAACCATCCGGATAGAAATCGATGTCGTGACCTCTAAGAACGAATTCTCCCAAATATTTATAATTAGAATGGCTCGCGGTGGCTACCTCCCATGGCATATCCAGGGTGTACGCCCAAATTTCAGTTCGGTTAAAAACCCACATCTTTTTGCCATCATCACGAATGTATAATCCGTGCGGAACTGAAATTTGCTGTGTGGATCCAAATTCGTTACTGAGATCAAACTCACTGTGAAAACGTGCACTTGCCAAATCCCATACCTCTGTCAACTCATAGCAAGCAACGTTTTCCGTATCTCTTCCGGTAACGCAAATCATTTTCCCATCGGGCCTCCAAACATTTGCGCGGGCATTAAACGTTTCTCCTGAAATATCCAGGTAAGTACCGGTGTAATAAAATGCCTGTTGACCATCTTTCTGTTCAGTACCACATCCGGCGATTATTAATAAGAGAAAAAGAGGTAATACGTTTTTAGCACGCATAAATCTAAAGTTTGAGTTTGATTTTGAATTCGCGTAGAAACTACAAAATGATTGTTACCAAATTATTACCAATTGGCTAATTCTATATTATGAACCTTTGATGTCCGGTAAAACTTTTGCTCTGTACATTTAATAAAATAAAAATCAATACCTTAAAAGAGACCTCTCCCCCTGGCCCCCTCTCCAAAAGAGAGGGGGTAAAACTCCGGGATTTCTTCAAGTCCCCCGCCTTTGGCGGGGGATTTTCCCTTAGGGATGCCTTCGGCAAGGGGGAGGTAAAGCAAGCGTGAATTATTTTTTTAAATTTAGTCGGACATCAATGATTATGAACTGTTTTTAATGCCTTATACACAGATATGGACTAGTAATATTTTGGTTCTAAAAGCCTTATTTTAGGCCGTCAATAATTTAGCTTTTAAAATAATATTCATGAGTCAAACCTTACTTTTAACCCTACTTGTACTTGCTGGTACAATTGTAAATACATCCCTTGTTCTTTGGCTATACAGAGATAGCCTGACCAGTAGAATTTTTATCCAGCTTATACCTATGATTTTAATCATATTCTTCGTTGGGTATGTTATAGGTACGGCTGGTTTAGAAAATATAACCATAGTTTCTATTGCTTTCCTCGCTGCAATAGTGGGAGTGGTTGGCCCATTGGTTTGGTTAGCAAAATCGATGATTCGGATTATTAGTAATGCCACAAATCAAATTAATGATGGGCAGCAACAGTCAAAGAGTTCAAGTTCTGAACTACGAAATGGCTCTCAGGATTTAGCTGATAGTGCAAATATGCAGGCCGCCTCTTTTGAGCAGATGAGTGCAAGCCTGGAAGAATTAAATGCTACTACTCGCCAAAACTCAGAAAATGCAAAACATGCACAACAAATTAGCGAAGATGCGCGCGTGAAAGTTTCTTCTGGCAGCGATTTAGTTCAAAAGATGAAAATAGCAATTGAAGAAACGGTATCAGCTTCTGACGAAACCAGAAACATTATCAAAACGATTGATGAGATTGCCTTTCAAACCAATCTGCTTGCTTTAAATGCTGCTGTGGAAGCTGCAAGAGCCGGGCAGGCCGGACTCGGTTTTGCTGTTGTGGCAGATGAGGTGCGACGTCTTGCTTTGCGTTCTGCAGAGGCAGCCAGAGAAACGACAAGTATCATTGAAAATGCCGGCGAAAAGCTAACTCAGACTATAACCATTTCTGACCAGGTTGATAGTTCATTTAAGGATTTCAATACCTCAATAGAGAAGGTTTCTCAAATTAATTCCGAAATTGCAGTTTCTTCAGGTGAACAGTTGTCCGGTTTGTCTCAAATTTTGAGCGCTGTGCAACAAACCGAAGGTGTTACTCAAAAAGTAGCAGCCAGTGCTCAGGAGATTGCATCTTCTTCTGCAATGTTGGATTCCTTATCCGATCAGGTATTGCTGGAAGTAGATTCCTTAACCAAACTCGTAGAGGGTACTGGGAAGATTTCTCTGAAAGCGATTATCAAATAGAAACTCAAATTGAACCCAAGCCTCGAATACCTGACCAAAATCCAATAATGAGATTTGAGTCAGGATTTCTTTTGGAGTGTATTGCTAATCCTATGCCAATACAACTCCACAAAAAGGCTAGTCTTGGGATCAATCCCGGGCGATGTTTTTCCAGCAAATAATATCTGTGAACAAGCTTCTTTTTTAGCAGATAACCGGATTTTTTTCGTCCTTCGCTGCTGATTCTATGCTCACATCTTGCTCCAGTTACCACATGTAGTTTTCCGTATTTCGCAGCCTGACGTGATAAATCCAAATCCTCATCAAAACTCTCATCTTCCAGTTTTAAATCGGGTGATATTTTCCCGAGTAAGTTTCCTCGAAAGCTCATGCAACAACCACTGAGCCAATCAACTTCGGTGTAGGACTTTTCAGAAACATCCTGCCGGTGCTGAAATTGGGAAGTTTGTCCGCTTATCAAATAAGCACCCGGACGTTTGGCGTCTAAAAGGAAAAACCTGCGTGCGAAAGAAATTTTGGATTGATGAACCGGCGTCAGAAATCCACCTGCCATTACACAATCCGGAAATTTTGAAAAATGCCAATCTAACTCAGTAAAATATTCTGAAGAGGGACTGAGGTCATCATCAATAATGTGAATCAAACCATCGCTTTTAAGCAAGCTGAGTGCTAATTCCAACTGCTTATTACGCCATGGTTTTGTAAAACGAAGTATAAGGTTCACCTGCGAACAATCCTCTCTGAAAGTGTTGCATAGTTTCTGAAAATCCCTGCGTTTTTTCTTGTCGCCAACCACAATTATAAAAGTTTCCGGAATAGCCTGGCAACGTAGCAGGGCATCAAAAGTGATTTCAAGGTCTTGATACCTTCCTAAAGTAGTTATGATAAGTGACTGTCCCTGTAATACTTGCATGTACAACTATAAACTGAAATTATTGGCTAATAAGGTGTATAAAACATCCGTCAAAGACAAACTTTTGAAGCCGGTTCTGATTTTGTATTTTCTTGCGTCAATTTGCGTTTGGAATGCTTTTTGTCCCTAATGATTTTTATATTGTAATGCTATAAAAAAGCGGTTCCATATTCGCGAGAGGTTCTATTTTTTTGAATAATATTTACGCACTAAAAAGACAGGTCAATAATGAAATTCTTTGCATGTATTAAACAGGTACCCGATGTGTATGCTCCGTTTCAATTGAAAGACGGAGATTTGGTTCTGGACACCGACCGTATGATGCTAAATGCTTACGATGCATCGGCGGTAGAAGAAGCGCTCGTTCTCTCTGAAAAACACGGAGGCGATGTTGAAGTTGTACTTATCGGACCGGATAAAGCGAAAGAAACCATCCGTAAGGCTTTGGCCATGGGTGCTGCAAAAGGTCATCATATTCATGTAGATGATACCTCCGGACTTGATTCTGCGGCTTTTGCGAAAATATTGACTGCTTTTTTCAAGACTGTGGAGTTTGATATTATCGCTGTTGGTAAGCAATCTCAGGATACCGATGCAGGCTTAACTGGTGCTATGCTGGCACAAGACTTAGACCTGCCTTATGCCGCCAATGCTGTTGGACTTGAAATCAACGATAATAAACTCGAAGTAAAACGACAGGCTGATACGGCACAGGAGGTCATCGCTTTGCCTACGCCTTGCCTCGTTACCTGTTCTAATGATATGAACGAGCCCCGAATTCCGAGCTTAAAAGGAATTATGACCTCCAAGCGAAAGCCGGTTGATGTGAAAACGCTGGAAGATTTAGGTCTGAATCTGGATGATTTGAAAACCAATGTTGCAAAAACATCGGTAACCGGATACGAGCCTGTGCCGGAACGAGCGCCGGGCAAAAAGTTTGAAGCGGATCCGGAAGAGTTGGTAAGCACACTTTCCGATCTCTTACAAAATGAAGCAAAAGTATTGTAATCCACCGTTTATACTGAAATTTATATTAAAACCTTTTTACCATGAGTAGTTTATTAGTTCATATCGCCATCACCGATGGAAAAATCAAACGATCAGCCCTTGAAGTTTTAAGTCGTAGCCGTGAAGTTGCTTCTGCCAATGGTCTCAGCCTGGAAGCCGTAATTATTGATGCCGATGCTGCCTCTTTTGCTGATGATGTAAGCAAGTATGGTGCTTCTAAAATTTACACAGTCAGTAATCCGGCTTTCAAAAATGCGCTGAATACACCCGTAATCGAAGCGCTCTCGAAAGTAATTGAAATGGCAAATCCCAAATTGGTAACTCTTGCTTCCACAGAAGCCACCAAAGATGTGGTTGGTGCGGTTGGTGCGAAGATGGATGCGGCCGTTATTCCTGACGTTGCCACTTTTGATTTGGCTGATGGTGTTGTAAAAACAACGCGCCCGGTTATGGCAGCAAAAGTTATGGCCAAAGCAGAAAGTTCAGCCGATACGGTGCTTGTTACCGTTCGTTCGGGTTCTTATGATGTTTCCGAATCTCCGGCAGAAGCAGAAGTTGTAAACGTTGATTTTGATTTCGACGAAGGCGGATTGCGACAAGTTCTTAAAGAAGTACTTTCCTCCAGCGGAGATAAAGTGGATTTATCAGAAGCGGAAATTGTAGTTGCCGGTGGACGAGGCCTCAAAGATGAAAACGGCAAAAAATTACTCGAAGATTTAGCCGATGTTCTCGGTGCGGCGGTAGGTGCTTCCCGCGCTATCACAGAATCCGGAATGTTTCCGGCAACGCTACAGATTGGGCAGACCGGAAAAGTTGTTTCGCCACAATTGTATTTCGCAGTTGGTTTGTCCGGTGCGATTCAGCACGTAGCGGGCATGTCTAATTCCAAAGTGATTGTAGCTATCAATAAAGATCCTGATGCGCCGATTTTCCAGTACGCAACCTACGGATTGGTCGGTGATTTATTCAAAATTCTACCTCTATTGATTGAGGAAATCAAAAAAATTAAGGCTGCCTAATGGACGAAAAATTTGATTGTATCATCGTAGGAGGTGGAATTGCCGGATTAAGTGCGGCGCTGACTCTTGCAAAAAACGATATGAAATTTCTCCTTATCGAAAGAGGAGAATACAGCGGTGCCAAAAATGTATCCGGTGGAGTTTTGTGGGGTAGTAAACTTTCAGAACTCGTTCCAAATTACTGGGAAGAGGCCGAAGGTTTCGAGAGATTTATAAATCATCGTCGCCTCACATTCATGGATCAGGATTCTTCCTTTTCCATTGATTTCAAATCCGAATCTTTCAACGAAACTCCATACAAGGGAATCGTAGTTCTACGGGCAAAATTTGATAACTGGCTCAGTGGAAAAGTGGATGAGGCCATTGCCGAGAGTAAGTATCCGGACGAATCTTTTATTGCACCAAATATTCTGGTGGAAGAAGTTCTGATGGAGAATGGCGCTGCGGTTGGTATTCGTGCCGGAGAAGAAAAATTCTACGCTGATACAATCATTATTGCTGAGGGGGTAAATAATCTCCTTACTCGTCAGGTGGGCTTGCAGGATTCTTATGTGCCTGCGGATTATGTAGCCACCGGTGTGAAAGAAATCATCCGTTTTGATCAAAAAGTTCTGGAAGACCGTTTCCAATTAGATGGATTGAGCGGAATGTCTAATGAATTTATCGGTTGGGGAACACAAGGAGAAGAAGGCGGTGGTTTTCTTTATACCAACAAAGACACTTTGTCGGTCGGTTTGGTTTTGGGGATGAAAGATCTCCGTGAAAAGGGCAAAAAACCGTATGATATCCTGAACGAATTCAAGCAACATCCCACTGTAAGAGATATGATTAAGGGTGGGGAAGTAGTTGAGTATTCCGGTCATGTGGTTTCTACAGGTGATATCAGAGCCATGCCGAAAGAAATTTACGCTGATGGTGTGATGATAGCCGGAGAAGCAGCAAATCTCCTCATGAATTCCGGAAAAGCCATTCAGGGGATGGATTATGCAATGGAATCAGGAGTTTTAGCCGCTGAAACGGTGATAGAAGCTAAAGAAAAGAAGGATTTCAGTAAAAACACATTAAAAGCCTATCGCCATCGTTTGGAAGATAGTTATGTGTTAAAAGACATGAAGAATTTCCAGAATGCGGTTCAACTTCTTCACAAACCTGAGATGCACGAACAAGTGCCTTATGTGGTTTGTGATTTTGGTAAGCAGTTTTTCTCAGTGAAAAACGAGCCAACACCAAAAACTACGAAAATGCTGCTTAAGTCTGTTAAAAAGCATAGTAGTCTGTGGACTCTGCTCAAAATTGGAATAAAAGGAGCTAGGGCTCTGTAATGAAGATCAACACAAAGAGTAATTAAACAAGAGTACTTTCAAATGGAAAAACTTAGCATCGCAGAGCGTCTGGGTAAAGTTTCTTACCTAAACCAAACCAAAACCGAAGCCAAGCCACATATTATTGTGGATACCGATATTTGTAATTCAACCTGTCCGCATCATTGCACCACGTATGTATGTCCGGCAAACTGCTACACAAAAGACGAAAACGGCAAAGTACACTTTCAATTCGAAGATTGTATCGAATGCGGAACCTGCATGTTTGCCTGTGATCAGGGCGCTGTAGATTGGAATTATCCCGATCCCGAAATCGGCCGCGGTGTAAAGTGGAATTTCGGATAGATTGAGATTAGAGATTTAGATTCTTTATTTCATGGTACAGGTCTCAGACCTGTACCATGAAATAAGTATCTTACACAAATAAATATTGTAAGTATTTTCGTTGGCATGTATCTCTCATATAAAACATAAAAAAAATGTTGATATATGAGTCCCAGAAGAAAAGTGTTTGATAGTACACTGCCTAATTTTGTTACTATCACAGTTCATAATTGGATCGATATTTTCACGAGACAAATCTATCGGGATATCTTGTTCGATAGTATAAACTACTGCCAAAAGCATAAGGGTCTTCGAGTCTATGGATGGTGTTTGATGACCAATCATATCCATTTATTGATTACTTCTGAGAAACTGAGTATTCCAGAGACGGTGAGAGATTTGAAGAAATACACCGCAAAGAAGATTTTCAAGGAAATTTCAGAAAATCGAAGAGAGTCCCGACGAGCTTGGTTGTTGAATCAGTTTGCTTTTGCGGGAACTTTGAGCAAGCAACAATTTAAGTTTTGGAAGGATGGATATTATCCAACAGAATGTGCCTATCATTCTATTTTTAAACAGAAATTAGATTATATCCATTATAATCCTGTAAAGGCTGGATTTGTGCTTGAGCCGGAGCATTGGCTATTCAGTAGTGCCAGAGCTTATGCCGGATTTGGTGGTGTTCCTGTTGAGACGAGTGTAGTAGATGTGTGAGGTTTGTGTTACAAGCATTATATTCATGGTACAGGTCTCAGACCTGTACCATGAATAATCTCAGACCTGTACCATGATAAAAAAACTATCTGGCATCATCTATTGTACCAGCTTCGAAGGGGTTTTGGATGCCGTATTCTTTTGGGTCGTATTCTGCGAGTTTGAAAAAATGCTCCCAGGCGTCGGGGCTAGAGCCATCGGGGTTAACCCAGCTGATGTGGCTTTGTTTGATTAAACCCACGATTCGCTTTACGTAATCAATGCGTTTTTCTTCGTCTTCTATTCTCGGTACAGCGGCAATCATCAGGTCGAGGTTGTAGCCACAATCGTAATCTTTGGGTTTTTTGGATTCTAAAAACATATTTAATTCGCTAAGTGTAAAATTGGTTGTTCCAAGCTGTGTATATCAACTACTTCTGCGCCTTTGTAATATAACTTGAGAATATCTCGATAATTCCATCCGGATTGAGCTAATCCCCGGGCACCCCATTGACAAAGTCCAATTCCATGCCCTAATCCTTTGCCTTCAAATATATAATTATTCCCGATTCTATTCATTTGAAATCTAGTGCTTCTAATGGAATTGTGCTCAATTTGCTGATTTACCAGTAAACGAAAGGTATTGGCTCGAATTTCAGCTTCATTTCCTCGATTATCTCTTGCGATGATATTCGTTACAAGTCCGTGTCTGTCTACATTTCCAACTCGTATTTCTGATATTTGCCGATTGGTATGACGGCTAAGTACCTGATAGATTCTGTTCGTAGCAACTTCATAATTCCATCTAAAATGAGGTGATTCGGAGCAGGCATCTCCATCGCTGACTGACCGGAGATAGGGTAGCGGATTTCCCGACCAAATACTTTCATTATCGGAAGTTTGTCCGCCGCAGGTGCTTGAGTAAGCTGCTAAAACCAGTCGCCCGCTCCATGTTAGTACTTCGCCGCTTGTGGAAAGTGCCGCACGTAAGTAATCAGGTCTATTTATCAAGATTCCCTTATAAACCTGATTTAAAGTATGATCAGTAAGTTGATATTCGTTGTGTGAGCTGTGCGCAAGACTCCACAAGGCATAGGTTCGAGCAATTACGGCTTGAGTTTTTAAAGCTTCCATTTCAGGAAAGTTCATCTCGCCGCCAACAACGCTGGCAATATAATCTTCGAGTAGAACCGTGTTTATAATTCGGAATGTTCTGCGGTCGGTATTTATGTGAATTCTCATGGAACCACGATAATAGCGGAATCCTGCCTCGGGATGATTCATGCGAATCATACTGCTGTCATCCGTTTCAAAAATCAGCTCCGAAACCGTTCCCCGAAACTCAGGATGACGTACTTGAATTTGTCCGTTATGCACGCTGATGGCAAAAGCGGGTTGGTCCATTTCTTGTGTCCAGCTTCGCTGACCCGCACGGATGGTTACATCACCATCAAAAGCAGAAATTGTGAGATTCGAAGTTGGTTGCAATTCGAATAATAGCACATCAAGCGTGGTTAGATTTCTAACGTCGAGGTAGCGCTCTGTACCAGTCAGGAACAATGGAAAAGCGAGTAATAAGGCTGAAAACAGAAAAAAGCGCTTCAATCGGAAATCTTATTATAAATTCGAATTTGTCCGGGGGCTTTGACTATATTAACGGAATACTTTGCGTCAAAAATATGCTTTAAGATAGCATTAAATGAAGATAAATCACCATCGCAACACAAGTCAAAAAATCTGAATGTATGTGGCATAAATCGATTTTAGAAACCATCGGCAATACGCCAATGATTGAACTGCAATCTTTGGCATCTGATATTAAGGCAACCGTGCTGGTTAAGGTAGAATATTTTAATCCCGGGCAATCGGTTAAAGACAGAATTGCTATAAAGATGATTGAAGATGCCGAGATGGAAGGCAAAATCAAACCGGGTGGAACCATCATAGAAGGAACATCCGGCAATACTGGTATGGGATTGGCACTGGCTGCTGTAGTAAAAGGGTATAAGTGTATTTTCACGACCACAGATAAGCAAAGCCCGGAAAAAATCAATCTTCTCAGAGCGCTTGGTGCTGAAGTTAAGGTTTGTCCGACCAATGTTGAGCCTGAAGACCCGCGTTCGTATTACTCGGTTGCTAAGCGCTTAAGTGAGGAAATCCCAAATTCCTATTATCCTAATCAATACGATAATCCCAGTAATGCTCAGGCGCATTACGAAACCACGGGACCTGAAATCTGGAAGCAGACCGAAGGTAAAGTCACTCATTATGTAGCCGGGATGGGAACCGGTGGAACAATCTCCGGAACAGCCAAATATCTAAAAGAGCAAAATCCTGATATAAAAGTAGTAGGCGTGGATTCTGTGGGCTCCGTTTATCTGAGCTATTTTAAAACCAGAGTGTTCGATAAATCACAAATTGGACCATATCTAACCGAGGGAATCGGGGAGGATATCATTCCGGGGAATGTGGATTTTGACTTGATTGACGAGGTAATTCAGTGCCCGGATAAAGAAGCCTTTGTAACAACTCGTGCTCTTGCTAAACAAGAAGGATTATTTATTGGCGGTTCTTGTGGTGCAGCTTTATGGGGAGCCCTGGAATATGCACGACAAAATAATTTAGGTGAAAACGACGTGGTGGTTGTGATTTTGCCAGATAGTGGAACCCGCTACGTTTCAAAAATCTATAATGATGACTGGATGCGCTCCAACGGATTTTTGGATTATGGAAATGGCTTGAATGCTTCGTCAATTATCGATTCCGGTAAGAAAAGAACTTCTGAACTTATTACCGTTGCTGCCTCGGATACACTTGGAAAAGCAGTGCATTTGATGCAGAGCAACAATATTTCTCAGCTACCTGTGTTGAATGAGGGCAAATTTGTGGGTAGCCTGAGCGAAAAAAACATACTCTCCCGATTATTGCAAAATCCGGAAGCCAGTTCTGATAGTGTAGCTTCCGTTATGGATGAGCCCTTACCTATTTTACCGGCAGACTCCGGAGTGGATAAGATTAGTAAATCACTACATCAACAGGCAGGTGCTGTGCTTATTGAAATAGAGAACGGAGAATTTCATATTCTAACGCGAAGTGATATCATATCAGCATTGTCACTCGCAAACAATAACAACTAAAGAGATCATGCAACAAAAAAAGACTCAACAGAATAAACTAGAAATTGAACTCACTAAAGAGGAATCAACCGGTACCTATTCAAATTTGGTGATGATTACCCATTCGGCATCGGAATTTATTTTTGATTTCATAGCCGTAATGCCGGGCTTGCCCAAGGCAAAAGTTCAAAAAAGGCTGATTCTCACCCCTGAGCATTCGAAGAGATTTGCCAATGCTCTGAATGAAAATATTCGCCGTTACGAAGAATTGCACGGCACCATCAAAGAATCCAAAGCAAGACCCGAACAAGGTTTTAACTATCGTGGTCCGCTGCCTGAAGCCTAATACAAAAGATAATAGTAACTCAAAATTTTTAAGGAAGTAATGGATCTAAAAGTATCCGGGAAAGTAGTACACGTGCTGCAAGAACAAACCGGTCAGGGGAAAAATGGAACCTGGAGAAAGCGTGATTTTGTAATTGAAACCCAGGATAATTATCCCAAGAAAATTTGCATAACGCAATGGGGAGATGATATTGAGCAATCTGCTGTGGCTGAAGGCGATGACGTTACGGTGAGTATCGATATCCAGAGTAACGAATTCAAAGGGCGCTGGTATACCAATGTAAAAGCATGGAAAGTTGAGAAAACTTCAGGTGCTGCCGGAGATGGACCGCCACCGCAGGAGCCGCCTCCGTTTGAACTTGGGAACAGTGACGAAGACGACTTACCATTCTAGGAGGCATTTGGAAGCCTCTTAGTTTTTTGATAGTATATTTGCCGATTAGATATCGGTTTTCACTTTTTAACCAGAGATTCAAATGACTGATGGCGTTCTGTTTTGTATCGCGTCCAGCGCTGTAGTTCCTTTACGTAAGCAGCCGCGAGAGCAGGCTGAAATGGTTAATCAATGCTTGCTTGGCGAAATTTCCGAGGTGCTTTCCATTGATGGACGCTGGGTTGAAGTGGTAACAGAGTTTGATAATTACCACGGATGGGTTTCTAAGAATCAGGTCATTCTTTTGAATCAAACCCAGAAAATGCAATACGTTTCTGAGCGTATGCTGAAGCGTTCTCCTTTTGCTACTTTTCGGGTTCACAATAAAATCGAATCCCGAATGGTACCACCGGGCGCCTTGGTTGATTTTGGTGAAGAGGAAATCTCCATTCATCAGTTTACCGGTAAACCGGAAACCGCACTTCGTTCTGTTAAAGGCAATGATATTATAGAAACAGCGATGTTTTTTCTGGGAACGCCTTATTTATGGGGTGGAAGAACAGATTTTGGTATTGATTGTTCAGGATTGGTGCAAACAGTTTACCTTTTACATGATGTGGCTTTACCGCGGGACAGTTCGCAACAAGCACAGGCAAAACCCTACAAAAGCAATGATATCAAAGATGCCGAAAAAGGAGATTTGATTTATTTCGCTTTTGACGGTGGTGGAGTATCTCACGTTGGGTTTTATGTGGGCAATGGAACCTTGCTACATGCTTCGGCATCAGTGTGTTTGCAGAATATCGACCCCAGGAAACGATTTGAGAATCCATATCCGTTAAATAACAGACTTTCTGAGGCTATTGTGGGAATTCAATCCCCATTTTCGCCAAAAGAGTCTTTTTAAAGATCACAATCATTCAACACTTACGGTTCTGCTTGATTAAATGCTGAACGGAAACGTACTCATATTGAATCAGGATTATCAGCCACTTAGCGTTGTGAACGTTAAGAAGTCGCTGCTGCTGCTTTTTTTGGATAAGGCCGAAATGCTGCACGATAATCCCCTGCAAAAAATACATACAGTTGATTCCGTATTTGATTATCCCTCCGTAATTCGCCTGCGCCGTTATGCACGTATTCCTTATAAAAATATCGTGCTTTCCCGAAAGAACATTATGAAGCGGGATGGCAATAAATGCTTGTATTGTGGAAGCCGAAGCGACTTAACCATTGATCATATCATCCCAAAAAGCCGGGGTGGTGGAGATAGTTGGGAGAATCTGGCAACGGCATGTAGTTCCTGTAATCATAAAAAGGGAAACCGCACTCCTAAAGAAGCCGAAATGCCCCTTATGAAAAAGGTCTATCGTCCTAATCATATTATTTTTCTTAGAGATTTCCACGGCAACGTGCACGAGCATTGGAAGCCGTATCTGTATATGGTTTGATAACTCTCCCGACCCCGCCTTAGCCTTAAGGATTTAGGATAATTTTTCCGCTCGGTTCGTATCTGTATATGGTTTAGCCCGAATTTTGTATTGAAGTTTAAGACTTCCTGCCTAAAAACTTCTTTGAGGATAATCGGGTTGAGGCTTGCTACGAATAAATCTTACGTCTTGCCCAAGATTGTAGAGTTTTTAAATAGATGATGTTTTGGGATTCCTATTTTTCCTAACAAATAATATTATAGTTTTAAAAATACACTCTTTTTGCTTTTCCAATCAGAAAAATATCAGGTAATTACGTATAACTTTTGTGGCTGCAATATCGCTTTTTGCATTTCTGTATAATAATTAACAGTTTGTGTAGCAATGACATACCAAAGTAAAAAACTATTTAGAGAGCCTTTTGGTATGTGCAGTATAAATATGAATCAAGTATATAACTCATGAATCGTTTGGTCACAATTACTACGTTAATTTTATCACTATTTCTTTTCATCAATTTAACTAATCCACTAGCATCAGAAGCACAGCAAAACAATCCACCTGCTTGTGATTTAACTATAGAAAGTGGTGAGAGTGTACAGGATGCCATTGACGGGGCCGAGCCGGGTGATGTGCTTTGTATCGAAGACGGCACCTACAACGAGAGTATTCTTATTGAAACCTCAGAAATAACTCTAATTGCTGCCAATGAATCCGAAAGACCAGTAATAGAATCATCAGATATAGCCATTACCATCAATAATGCTGACTCAGTACGTATAGAAGGTCTGGAAATCAGCAATAGCGATACCGGCATTAAACTGGATGAGAGTATTGGTACAATTCTGGTGAATAACCATGTTACAGATAACCAATTCGGTATTCGTGATAATGGAAGTTTTGGGGCAGATAGCACTTCGATATTGAATAATGTTATAAGTAATAATAGCTCCCTTGGTGTTGACTTTGAATACAGTCAGTATGCTACCATTAGCGATAATGAAATCACAGGTAATGGTGAATCGGTAGTTCGTGGAGAAGGTCTCATTATTGGCGGTTATTCAACGGTAAGCAATAATACCATCACCGATAATAACATGTTTGGTATTAGGGTGTATGGAGCTGATAATTACATAGAAAATAATAGTATATCAGATCATCAAACTGCTATTGACCTCCGTAGCGATCAATTTGAGGAGGCCGTGAATACTACTATCATCAACAACACGATATCAGGTCACGAGTTAACAATCAATATTCAGGCGGATTCCCCAACTCTTTCTGATAACACTATTACGGACAGTGAATATGATATCCGCCTCCGCGCCGTAGAAGGTGCAACTTTTACAGATAATGAAATGGAAACCGGGATTGTATTCGATTTTTTCAATGCAAGTGATATAGAAAGCTCCCATTTTGATTATACCGTAAGTGGTAATACTATAAATGGTGCACCGCTTTATTATGCCAATGGAGAAAGTTCGTCTTCTGCCATTCCTGATGATGCAGCTCAAATCATTTTACATAATGTGGACGGAACCCAAATTTCTGATTACTCCTTTGAGGGCGTTTCCAATGGTATTACAGTGGCATTCAGTGCAGATGTAACAATAGAAGATATAACTGCAAATAACATTTCCGGAAAAGCAATTGCTGTCTTCAACTCTACCTCCACTCAGCTTTCTGAAATACTGATAGCCGAGGGTGGTCATGGACTTGAAGCTCCGGGCATCCGTGTAGCTAACTCTCCTAATACAGTGATTGAGGATACTGAGGTAACAGGTAGCCATCGTCAGGGACTTGAAGCATCATTTTCTAATAACTTGGTAGTTCGCGACAGCGAGTTTAGCAATAATGGTGTAGCAGGTTTTTTTTTCGCAAACAGTGATAATGTGCTTCTCGAAAACAGTACGTTAAATTATAACGGTAGCGAGGGTGTAAGAATCTTCGCAAACAGTGAAAATGCAAGCATAATCGGTAATACCATCATCGGAAACGAAGAACAGGGAATCCGCGATGGTTTGTGGAATCAAGAACCGGATGCGACCATTTCTAATAATCATGTAGAAGATAATGCTGAAGAAGGAATCTATGCCCGATCTCGGGATGCAGTAATTACAAATAATACGGTGATCAATAACGGCGGTATTTTTGCCGGTATCCATGTGGGACCGAACTCGGTAATTACGGGAAACACGATTCAGGACAATGATGCGCCGGGTATTCGTGTAGCTAATGGAGCGGATATCAGAGAAAATGTGATTACCGGTAATTCAATGGGAATCCGCGTTGGTATTGGTGAGGACATTGTAATTGGTGATAATGAAATTCACGATAACGAATTTTGGGGCATATT
This sequence comes from Balneolales bacterium, assembly GCA_007116685.1. GTDB lineage: Bacteria > Bacteroidota > Rhodothermia > Balneolales > Natronogracilivirgulaceae > SKIC01. The sequence goes on along the minus strand of SKIC01000042.1, from coordinate 460 downwards.
GCTTCGTGATGATAGCGAAGGAGCTGTCATTTTCGAAAATACAATCTCCGGTCACTACATTGATATCGTTCTTTCGATTGGAACCACACAAACATCCATCAACAACAATGATATGCAAACCGGTATCATAATTGACAGTACTGATCCTGTACCGGCGCATTTTGTCCATTCCATGACGGGAAATACTGTACGTGATGGCCTTCCTCTTTTCTATGCCACAGAGGCTGATAATCCTCCTATTCCATCGGATGCAGGTCAAATTATAATCACTCACTCAAGTAATGTGGATGTTTCTGACTTTGAACTGGAGGATGTAGCAGCGGGTATACAGATTGGATACAGTAGCAACGTTACTGTTATCAATAATTCCATAGAGAATAGTACATCTGATTTTAGTTTCAGGCGAGGAGCGATTACTCTGTGGGGATCTGAAGAACCCGTTATTGAAGGGAACACAGTT
>SKIC01000118.1 GCA_007116685.1 Balneolales bacterium | reverse complement strand
TATTCTGATTAGCGATGAATATCCGGTTTATATAATTCGTCAGCATAACGAAAGTCTGGAAAAAAAACTGAGCATCCCATTTCACACGATTGATTCCAACGGCATAATTCCACTTGGGCTGACAGATAAGGCGCCCTATTCCGCGTATATATTCCGGAAAATCATGCAGAAGAATTTTGTGGAAGCCTGGACTCAGCCGCCCAAAGAAAGTCCACTGGACGATCTCAAAAAACGTACTCACATCGATTTGGGTAAATCTCATTTAGAGAAATGGCCGGATGCTTCTGAATTATTGAAAGACCGAGAGGCATTCATCAAAAAATTACCCGTCCGTCAGGATATTTCAAAGTTAGACATGGAGGGAACCCGAAAAGCTGCTTTGGAGCGCATGCGGAATTTTATTAAAAAGGATTTATTTGCCTATGACGATGACCGCAACGATCCTGATTTGGAACGCACCAGCCGGTTGAGTCCGTGGTTACATTTCGGAAAAATATCCGAATATGAAATTGTAAAAGCCGTTTTTGATGAACTGCCGTCATCTTGGGATGTGAGCGAATTAAAATCTGTAAACGGCAAGAACCGAGGCTTTTTTAGGGCTGATGATAACATCGAAGGATTTCTGGATGAAGTCATCACCTGGCGCGAGGTTGGCTTTCATTTTGCTCATCATGTACCGAATTACGATGAGTTTGATTCACTGCCGGATTGGGCTATTCAAACATTGGAAGAGCACGATTCTGATCCACGAGAATACGTCTATTCTTACGAAGAATTTACCGACGCAAAAACCCATGATCCTATCTGGAATGCCGCTCAGCGTCAATTGGTGGCGGAAGGCCGAATTCATAATTATCTCAGAATGCTTTGGGGCAAAAAAATCCTCCATTGGACACCCGATGCTCGTACTGCACTAAAATATCTCATCGATTTAAACAATTGGTACGCTATCGACGGACGGGATCCCAACAGTTATTCCGGCATTTTCTGGACTTTAGGTCGTTTCGACCGCCCGTGGGGACCGGAGCGGGAAATCTTCGGGAAAGTCCGTTATATGACCAGCGCAAGCACCGAGAAAAAAGTAAAGCTCAAGGAATATCTAAAGCGATTTGGACCGGGTTTGTTCGGGTGAGTTTAATTAGGAATAAACTTTACCGACAAGATTTAATGCCACACTCAAAATGCTAAATTCACTAATTTTCATGGTTGACCATAAATTTTAGCGCTAATTTTTATGGTCAACCATAAAAAATCACGTTTTGAGCAAATAACATATTAGTTTCAGCAAGTAAACGAATTATTGATTGTTAATAATTGAAAGAATTTCTTTAGCCTGCATGTAACCATTTTAGTTCTTAATTGCGAAGCTTATTTTAGAGCAATTTGAAATCCAAACACTTAGCAGCCAACATTTTGCGAGAGCCTTACACGTTTACGTATCCCGTTTTTACCTTTCTTACAGATCATCGAGACCGTCTGACGCCAGCAAATTTGGCTAATTTTCTTCAGGATATTGCCGGCCGCCATGCCATGACTTTAGGTTGGGCAGTTGAAGATTTACACAATGCCGGTACTACTTGGGTTTTGAGCCGTATTTATGTGGAAGTCCATTATTTGCCTATGCACATGAAGAATGTAATCGTAAAAACCTGGCCAACAGGTGGAGAGCGATTATTTGCTTATCGAGATTTTGAAGTACATACGGAAGATGGGCAACTCGTAGCCAAAGGGAGGTCAGCATGGGTAGTTATGAATCTCGAAACTCGGCGACCATTGTTTGTTCCTGATGAGGTCAAGCAAATGGCGGGTTTATATCCGGAGCCCGTGATTCAATTTCCGGAAAACAAAGTGAATGGAGTTACGGAGGCTGAGGCAAGCCTACCCATAAAAGTGAGAATGTCTGACTTAGACCGCAATATCCATGTTAATAATGTCCGATTTATTGAATGGGCAATGGAGAGCGTCCCAACCGACTTTTATAACAGCCACGAGCTTACTTCATTTGATGTCGTTTTTAGATCTGAGGTTCTGCAAGACGACGACATTGTTGTTGAAATGCAGCAAAATGATTTGACGACACATCACACCATTAAAAAGAATGGCAAGCCAGCTTGTATGTTGGATATCAATTGGAGAGAAACCGAATTTTAAAAAACTAGGACACAATTGTCATATTTGATTATTGATTAGCTAAAATTTTAGTAGTTCAAACTAAAATCCTCGTCTCCGAATAGTCCACGCTAGTGTACGGTCTAAGAGCCTGAGTATTCATGCTCAGGCGAAAAAAGCAATATTTAGTGCTATATCATCCAAGAAGAAGTAAAATCCCCAGCCTTTACAACCCAAACATGAATGTTTGGATTGTGGACCTGTTCGCCGTGGCGAAACCATGCATTTAGCAAAGCATTTTTCGAATTTATTCGATAAAGAATCTATTCTGAATTTTGCCAAGATCTAAGGCAGCAAATCTAATATTACCTGACGTCGGTTTTGTTGAGCGATATCTTTTGCTGTTTGTCCCTCGTTGTTTTTGAGTTCGGTATCAGCATCATTTTCCAAAAGAACGCGAACGACATTTTCATGCCCCTGCTCAACAGCATACATGAGTGCGGTATATCCGTCAGATAATTGAAGATCGGGATTCGCACCATTTTCCAGTAAAAGGGCAATAGCTTCATCGTGACCACTGAAAGCTGCATTTATAATCGGAGTTCCTCCATCTTTATTCCGGGCATCAACATTTGCACCCAAAGAAATCAATTTTTTCATGGTTTCGATATGTCCACCGTATGAAGCATAGATTAGAGGCGTCAATCGAAAATCCTGATCCCGGGAATCTACATGAGCTCCATTTTTTACCAGAGTTTCTACAATTTCCGTGTATCCGCGTTCGGCAGCTATATGCAGTGGTGTTTTCCCTTCCACATCAAAAGGATCAATATATGCTCCCTCTCGAAGTAATAATGAAACCATATCTACCTGGCCTGAGGCTGAAGCTACAAAAATGGCCGTTTCGTCCCAGCTGTTTGCGGTATCGATATTCATGCCTGAGTTTAAAAAGAGTTGTACAACTTCCTGATCTCCTTTAGCAACATATTCCAGAAAACTGTGAATAGAGTAGGGAATCTCACGCTCAATAAGTTCTTCTTTAGGGCTTGAAGAGCAGGAAATCAAAAAAACTATCGTAATGAGAGCGATAGATAGAGAGCGTAACATGGAGAAATTTATGCCCATTTGGTCATCCAATTGAGAATTTTGTCGATTTTAGTGTCGTAAGGTGGAAACATGATTTTTAGCAAATTTACCGGAGAGGTGTATTCCAAAACCGCTCTTTCGTTCGAAAATGCTTTGAATCCATATTCGCCGTGTGCTTTACCAATTCCGGAATTATTAACGCCTCCAAACGGCAGATGCGGATGCGAAAATTGTAGAACGTTATGATTAACCGCTGTAGTACCTGCGGATGTTTGGGAGATTATCCAGTTTGCCTGTTTGCTGTTTTTGGAATAAATATACAAAGCGAGAGGTTTGGGTTTATTTCTGATGAATTGAATGGCTTCATCCAAAGCACCGTAGGTTAGAACAGGCAATACCGGTCCGAAAATTTCCTCTTCCAAAACTTTAGCCGTTTTTGGCACATCGGTAATCAATGTGGGTGCAATTTTCCGTTTTTCAATATTCGGATTACCGGAGCTGTGTATGGTTGCTCCCTGCATTTTTGCATCATCAATTAAGTTATTGATACGCTCAAAATGTTTTGTATTTACAATAGCTGCCAAATCCACCGATTCCTGAGGTTTTTCGCCATACATTTCTGCCACAGCTTCTTTCCAGGCCTGAGTAAAGGCATCGCGTTTATTTCGGGCTATAAAAACGTAATCCGGTGCCACGCAGGTTTGTCCGCCATTTATACATTTCCCCCACACAATACGCTTTGCCGTTTCTTTGATGTCGGCAGTTTCGTCTATGATAGCCGGTGATTTTCCACCTAATTCTAAAGTCACTTCAGCAAGGTGTTCTGCTGCTGCTTTCATCACCAATTTTCCTACAGCCGGACTTCCCGTAAAAAAGATGTGATTAAAAGGTAGATTGAGCAGGGTTTTTGCTGTTTCCACTTCTCCTTTAATGACAGCAACTTCCTCTTCTTCAAAAATCTCACCTACTATGCTTTCAATAATATCAGAAGTATGCATAGTAAACTCTGATGGTTTGATAATGGCCGTATTTCCGGCAGCGATAGCTGAAACCAAAGGACCAATCGCCAGTGAAAATGGATAATTAAAAGGAGCGATTATCAAAACAGTACCCTTAGGCTCATATTCTACTCGTGAGCGCGTGCCCTTGAAGGTGAGGGGTGCCTTTACATACGAGGGCTTCATCCAACTCTTCAGGTTTTTGGATGTATGTCTGATTTCGGTCAGGACCGCCATCACTTCGCTAATCAGCGTTTCAGCAACTGGCTTGGAAAAATCCATAAAAAGCGCCCTGCTGATTTCTTCTTTTCGAGCCAAAATTACTTTCTCGATTTTTGCCAGTTTCTCTTGACGCTCTCTTGCAGTGGTGTTTTTTAGTTCGTGGCTGAATTCTTGTTGTCTTTTAAAAAGGTCTTCAAGATGGTCTTTGTTTGCTATCATATTTGAAGGAAAATAAAACGTAGAGTAATCTAAACGTTATTGCGATTGCTACTGGTTAACACTGTTACAATAGATAACACTGGGCTAATTTGCAATAATGCAAACGGCTATTTCTTGTATATTCAAAAATCACCAATCAACAAATCAGTATTGTTATGAAACTTGATGTCGTAGCTTTTGCGGCTCACCCGGATGATGTAGAACTCGCTTGCTCAGGAACTTTGATAAGCCTGATTGCGCAAGGAAAAAAAGTTGGGATTGTAGATCTTACCAGAGGTGAATTAGGCACCCGTGGCACACCGGAATTAAGGAAAAAAGAAGCCGAAAAAGCAGCTGAAGTAATTGGTGTTACCGTTAGGGAGAATCTGGGAATTGAAGACGGAAATATTCAGAATACCAGAGCAAATCAGTTGAAGGTGATGGAGATGGTGAGAGCCTATCAGCCTGATTTATGTTTTATTCCCGGACCTGAAGATCGCCACCCCGACCATAGAAATGCGAATCGTTTGTTGGTTGATGCATTGTTTTTTTCAGGATTAAAGAATATCGATACGAAAAGTGCTGGGAAAGCACAAAAATCCTGGCGTCCGTTTCATATACTCCAGTTTATGCACAACTGGCCTTTTGACCCGGATGTGATTTTTGATATCACGGCAACCATCGAAACTAAGGAAAAAGCCATACTTGCGTTTTCATCTCAATTCAATATTCCGGAAGGAGATTATGGCCCTAAAACGTTTATTTCCGGCTCGGATTTTTTTGAGGGGCTTCGAGGCAAAGCGCGCCATTATGGTCATCTCATCGGTGTAACTTTTGGAGAACCCTTCTCGTACTTTGGCGGACCGTTACCGGCATCAAATTTCGATCATTTATTTCAACACAAACCGATTCGATGAACGTCAATTATCTTATCTCCAAAAAGACATTAATTACTGCAAGTGTTTTAATGGCTCTTGGCTACATCCTTTTTATGGCCGTTTCCTATGGAGATTTACCTGATAAGATTAGTACAAGCTTTGGATCTTCGGGACCACGAAATCTCACCGAAACGTCATTTTTTTCATGGTTTGGATTCCCTTTGGTTGGTTTCGGGTCAATACTTTATATGTATTTCATGATTTGGGCGTTCTCAAAAGTATCCGGGAAAGCCTTGAATTTTCCTTACAAAGATAAAATTCTCAAGTTAGAGCAAGAAAACCAGGAAATGTTTTTCAGGCAGGTAATAGATTTTTCATGGAGAGTAATACATTTGACGTCGGTATACTTACTTACCTTATTCTTTTATATCTCCTATCAGGTCTATCAATTTAACACCAATGGTTCAGATACCATCTCCGTATTCATTCCATTACTGGTGCTTACTGTTCCTTACGGATATCTCTTAGTGCGAGATTACCTCTCAATAAAATCTAGTTTTAAGGAAAAGCTTTCAGAATTTGAGGTAGCCTAAAATTCGGCTTTGCGTTTTTCGGATGGGATAAAGGTTTTAACTTTTTCCAATAAGAATTCATGGATAGTTGGATTACCACATATAATTCTGCGCCCAAACAACCAATCCTGGCCGCCATCCCAGTCTGAGATTACCCCACCTGCTTCTTGAATAATCAATGAGCCCGCACCGGTATCCCAGGGAGCCAATCCATATTCATAAAATCCATCGCATTTTCCTGCCGCAACCAAACACAAATCAAACGCTGCGGATCCCGGTCTGCGCATCCCCTGAGTCGAGTTTAATAAATCCCGAAACAGAGAGAGATAATCATCAAGTAAATCCATATTGTTGTATGGAAAACCGGTAGCTAACAGCGCGTTTTTGGGATTGTTGATATTCGAAACTGAGATTGGTTTCCCATTCATGGTAGCACCTTTACCTTTAGAAGCCTGAAATACAGTTCCTGAATGCACCTCTAAAACCACGGCATCTTTAGGTTGTTGATTTTCCCAAAGTCCGATAGAAACGCAGTAAACAGGAAAGCCATGCGCAAAATTTGTAGTACCGTCTATGGGATCAATAATCCATGTACGCTCATTGGTGAGCTTAATTCGGCCGGTACTCTCTTCCGCTAAAATGGTATCGCTAGGGCAATGGCTTTGAATGACTTCGAGGATTTTTTTCTCAGATGCTAAATCCGCATCCGTAATCAGGTCGTTTTTACCCTTGAAATCGATGTTGAGTTTATCTCTGTTTTGATCGAAGGACGAAATGATTTTCGCAGCTTCTTTGGCTGCTTTCAAGGCAATATCAGAATCGGTCATTATTATTTTGTTCTTTTTCTAGTAAAGCTTGCTTTTCTTTCTCTGAAAGTTCGAAAAGTTCGTCGGCACTTTGGTGTTGTAACTTGTTGTACCACAATATGATTTCCTTCAGCTTCTCACTGATTTCTTTCTTTTGGCTATCATCAGCGTTGCGATACATATTTTGGAATTCGCTTCGTTTTCGATCCAGAAAAAGTAATTTTAAAGCTTTCAGATTTCCACGTGCTACTTTATAAGGCTCTGAGTCCTTCAAAATAGGAGTGATTCTCTTTTTATTTCCATGTTCGCTAACTGAGTAGCGCTCCATAATTACATCTCCCACAATCTGTGGAAAAGGATGCCCACGATCCATGTATGCTTTTATAGAAATCGGCTCTTTTTTCTCATATCGCTCGATAATATTCAGATGCATCATTCGCATTTCTTCACTCTCATAGAACTGCTCATTGATAGCACCAACATCTCCGGCTATGTATTCAACCATAGGTCTACCGTGCTGCAGCATCAGGCGAATAGCCTCTTTTTCACAGGCAATGATGGTGGGCTTTTTCTGAATTTGAGGTGGATTATGGACAGGTTCGTTTTCCCAATATGGAGGTGCTTCTTCTTGTTGAGGCGGTGATTGCCGCTGGGATTGTGCCTGTTCCTGATTCTTTTGCCTCATCTCCCGCCGTTTTTCCTGCCTGTTCTTTTGCCCGCTGATTATTCCCAATTCTTCGTATAAGGCTCTGTCACCAACTTTAGATAATCGGCTTAGCATTTGGACATAGGTATCGCGGGAAACAGCATCAGGAATCGATGAGATTGAAGTTAAAATTCTGGAAATGGCGCGCTTTTGAGTTACAGGGTCATCCCATTCGCCAGATAAAATCGCAGCATCTACCATGTGACTGACAAAATCTTTGGCGTGTTCTTTTTTGAAAGATAAAAACCCTTCTTTTCCAAATTGCTTAACAAAGGAATCAGGATCATCGCCCTCGGGTAATTTTAGAACTCGAACGCCTAAACCTTCTTCCAAAGCGATATTTATTCCCCGAAGCATGGCCGCCTGACCGGCATTATCGGAATCATAAATAAAGAGAAGAGTATCGCCATAGCGATGAAGAACACGCATTTGCTCTGCTGTCAAAGCCGTTCCGGATGTGGCGATAGCATTTCGTAACCCAGCCTGATGCAAAGCCAAAACATCGGTGTAACCTTCTACCAATATGGCTTCTTTTTCTTTTCGGATTTCGTTCTTGGCAACCTGAATGCCATATAGCGACTCACTTTTATTATAGACTTTGGTCTGCGGGGAATTAATATACTTTGGGGCTTTGTCTGATTTTTTCAGGATACGTCCGCCAAAGGCAATGACTTTACCGGATGGATTAAAAATGGGAAACATTACCCGCTCACGGTAGGTGTCGTAAGTACGCTGACCATCCTGACTCATTTTCACCAGACCGGCTTCGTGTAAATAGGCTTCATCCAATCCTTGTTTGAGCGCCCAATTCAAAAAACTTTGACCGGAACCGGGAGCGTATCCTAATCCATATTTTTTTATGGTTTCGGATGTAAATCCTCTGTTTTTTAAGTAGTTCAGCGCTTTCTGACCCTCATCGGTTTCAACCAAACTCTTGTAAAAAAACATCCCGGCAGATTTCAGAGCATGATAGATTCCCTCTTTTATCTGATAGGTTTCATCAGGCTCAGTGGGCTGTTCTTGTGGTAAATCTACATTGAAGCGTTCGGCAAGGGTTCTAAGGGCTTCCGTAAAACCAACTCCCTCCATTTCCATCACAAAATTGAAAACATCGCCACCGGCTCCGCATCCAAAACACTTATAAATTCCAAGATTCGGTGTTACATGAAAAGAGGGCGTTTTCTCATTATGAAAAGGACACAAGCCCGTAAAGCCGCTGCCTGAGCGCTTTAATTTCACATAATCACTGACAACTTCGACAATGTCAGCACTATCTCGGATTTCTTCTTTTTTGTGGTCGCTAATCATAAATCTGCTGGTAAACTCAGCCAAATATATGGGTAAAGCAAATGTAAATTCTAGGTAATTTGAGTCACTATTGACTAATGCTGGAGAAGACTATCACTAAATGAGTTAATGAGAAACTTTAGCCGGATTAGATCAATTGTAAAAGCCGGGGATGTCCCTTTAAGTCTAATCGGACATAGGGGACGATGTTCTGCCTAGATATTGTGTTAATAGGAATGCAGAATCATATTGAATCGTTTGTGATGCTATATCTATAACTCAAGGAACTTTAGAAATGGCAAAAGTAGAAAAATCCGAAAAAGATTGGCGTGAAATTTTAACACCTGAACAATACCGTGTTCTCAGGAAAAAAGGAACGGAAAGAGCCTTCACAGGTGAATATTATAAGGAAAGCGAACCGGGAATATATTGTTGCGCCGCTTGTGGAAACGAATTGTTCGGATCCGACACCAAATACGATTCAGGTTCAGGCTGGCCTAGTTTCTATGATGTGATGTCATCAGATGCTGTGAGTTTGTATAAAGACACTTCACACGGTATGGTCAGAGTAGAAGTATGCTGCGCTGCATGCGATTCGCATTTAGGTCACGTTTTTCCGGATGGTCCCCGCCCAACGGGTCAAAGATATTGTATCAATTCCATAAGTCTGGATTTGAAGAAAGAATAGCGTGCTGTAATCAAATCAAATGAGTGGTTTTCAGAAAGGTTATTTTACTAAGAATGTATATTTCGTCTTAGTCAAAGTCTTCTGGTCTGATTTGAAATGAGAGTTCAAAAAAAGCAAATCATTTCAAGTATTTAATTGAAAATGAGGTTGTGAATTTGTATCTAACTGATATAAAATTTTTGCGCTTCCAATTTTTAATAAAACCATACTCTATGAGTTAAACTGATACGAATCGCAGTTTTAAGATTAGAATCGAAAAGGTTCGCCTTTTTGTGTGTGGTATATTATTGGATGGGGCGCCTATTTGTAATCAGCGAGCGAGGCACGTATGGATGTTAGGTACCACAAACACTGGATTCTCTTTGCCAGTCTTATTCTAGTTCTTGCATTCCCCGCACTTCTTATTGCGCAGAATAATCTTTCAGAAAAGATTGTTAATCCAACTTTGATTGAGCATCAATTAGAAACGCGTGATTATGCTCCGGTCATCATTCAATTGAATACGGATTACAGACCTGAAGCAAGACTTTCTCAACGAGATATCAATTTTCAGCGGGATAGAATTCGAAATGCGCAAAATCAGATACTTCGTGAAATTCGTGAAGAGGCTTTTGAAAATGTCAGAATGTTTCAAAGCATACCTTATATCTCATTATTTGTAAATGCCACCGAATTTGAATTACTCGCTTCTCATGAGATGGTAGCTCGCATATTTCCTGACGAGTTGAGTAAACCAATGATGGGAGAGACCGTAGGTATTATTGGTGCTGATCAGGCATGGGAATTGGGATTTACGGGAGCCGGACAAGCTGTTGTTGTGCTAGATACCGGTTCTGAGGTAACGCATGAGTTTTTATCGGATGCCATCGTAGCAGAAGCATGTTTCTCAGTAACGAATGCGAGTTTTAATTCCACCTCATTATGTCCTGAAGGTGTAGGGTTCTCCAATGCTGAAGGTTCCGGTACAGATTGTGATAGTAGCATAAGTGGTTGCGGACATGGAACTCACGTTGCAGGAACCGTTGCCGGGCGTACCGATGATTTCTTTGGCGTTGCCAAAGAAGCTAAGCTCATCCCTATTCAAGTTTTCAGTAGATTTGATGATCCTGATACTTGTGGTGATAATAATCCTTGTGTATTGTCCTTTAATTCCAGCCAATTAGCTGCTTTAGAATACGTGCATAATACCTTGTCTGAGGAATTTACCATTGCCTCTATAAATATGAGTATAGGTGGTGGAAGACATACTCAAGCTTGCGATGACGATCCCCGAAAAGCAATTATTGACGCACTTATCGATAAGGATATTGCAACCATCATCGCATCCGGAAATGATGGTTTTACCAATGCGATTTCGGGTCCGGCTTGTATATCCTCAGCAATTAGCGTAGGCGCTGTAACAAAAGCAGATAATGTTGCGAACTTCTCAAACTCATCTTCTCTGTTAAATATATTAGCACCTGGTGTAGCAATTTATTCATCGGATTTAAACAATTCGTATAGCTTCAAGCAAGGTACATCAATGGCAGCGCCACATGTGGCCGGTGCATGGGCTCTGTTAAAACAAGCTTTTCCGGATGCTTCTGTTAGTGAAATTCACGAAATATTAGTCGAAACCGGAGTTTCAATCACAGATCCAAGAAATAATCTACAATTCAAACGAATTCAGGTAGATCAAGCAATACTTGAAAACTTAGAGGGAAGAGATGTTGTGTTTTCTGTGAATATGACTGCTCAAAAATCTCAGGGCGCTTACAATCCCGATAACTATGAGGTGAGATTGGCGGGCAATTTTACGGATTGGGGAAATGCTCCATTGCTCATGCAAGATGAAAATGGCGATGGAGTATACCGAAAGACAGTAAGTATGGAGGAGTCACCCGGAACCAAAGTTGAGTATAAATTCATATTGCAACGCCTGAGTGATGGAGAAATCACTTGGGAAAATGATTTCCTACAAGCTGAAAATGAGCAAAATCGTTTTTTTGAACTTGGTCCCTCAGGCACCACTATGGTTTTGGAAACGCCGTTTTTCAATAATGATGAAAACTTTGGCCCTCCTACAGCAAGAGATATCACTTTTCGCGTGAACATGGATAATGTGCCCTACTTCGATGAGGATAATCATATAGTTCATGTGACCGGACCGTTTGCAAACTGGGGCGCAAATGAAAATTATGCTTTGGAATTTAATACGGATACAGGTTTTTACGAGCTAACAGCTTCGCTGGAATTGCAAGACTTTAGTACGACAGATTATAAATTCATGCTTGCACCGGGAGATGGCTTACCAAATTCAGGATGGGAAAAGTTTGAAGGAAACCGCTCCTTTATGGTTGATACAAATACCGAACTCAAATTAGATGAAGATTATTTCAATTTTTATCTGCCAAACTTAACTCTGAACTTATTATCTCCGGCGGCGGGCTCAGGATTTACTTTGATGCCGGATTCGGAAGAGAGCATAATATTCGATTGGGATCTAGTTCATGGAACAGGAAAATATGTGTGGACGTATTATCCACAAGATGAATTTGGTGAACCACTGTATTTGCCACCAAAGCCGAAGCGTTTGGGCGCGGATGGAAAACCTTCTTCTGCAAACATTGCCCAAAATGACGATTCAGAAATTTTAGCGCTTAGTTTTGAATTCTCTGAACCAGGTTTTGAAATTTCTAAAACTGATTTGCTGGGAGAACTAACGGACTTAGGCTTGAGTATTGGACAAGCTTGGGGAGGATTTTGGGCAGTAGAGGCTCAAACCGGACCTTATATATTGGAGGCAAACGAAAGTCATCCCATTCTCTTTGAGTATGTTTTCGAATTCGAGGATAAATTCATCATTTTTGAAGAAGATTTTGAGAATATAAACGAATTTCCTCAAGGCTGGACTACTTCAAAAGCTACTAATAACATGGGGCAAAATCTCCAACCGTCCCAGCCGGGTGAGGCTCAATGGATACTTTATAAAGATGGATTAGTAAATAATTTTAATCCTAATTATGTCAGATCCGGAGATGCATCAGCGTTTGTAACTTGGAATGTGCAAGCGATAGGAAATGCATATTTAAGCACTCCTGAAATAACCATCCCTGCATTTGTTGATTTTGCACGTTTAGAATTCTGGAAATGGTTTGCTAACGATATGGATGATGGTTGGTTTACTGTATTTAGCATACTTGCAGAAACAGCCGACGGATTTACTCAAATAGCTAGTTTCAATGGTGAGAACGTCGGAAATAATATTTATGAATCACCAGTGACTGTATCTTTGGAAGCATTTCAGGGACAAACCATACGTCTGCATTTTATCCAAGAGTGGAATGACGGCTTTCAACTGGCCATTGATGATATCAGTATTTACGGAGTGGCAGGAGAAATTCCATTACCTGATCAAATTACACTCATTTCACCGGAAGATAATGCTGAATTGGTTAGTGTAAACCCTGTCTTTGAGTGGGAATCGGATGTTGCAGCGTCTTCTTATACTTTGGAAATTGCTGAAGACAATTCTTTTTCAGACATTTTTGAAACGGTCAATACGGAAAACACCAGTACTGAATTGACGCAAACTTTAGAGTACGGCAGAGGATATGTTTGGCGCGTAAGGGGAAGTAATGAAACAGGAGATGGTCCTTGGAGTGATGTACGTTCCTTCATCACAAAAGAAGAATTGCCGGGCCAAGTAGTTTTGACGGCTCCTCAAAATGGAGAGCAGGATGTTGATTTACAGCCTGTTTTTGAATGGGAGCATGCCGAGGGAGCGGCTCAATACCAGCTACAACTTTCGGAATCTCACGATTTCTCTAGCACAGTTTGGGATACTACGGTTGTAACTGTTGTTCGACAGTACACCGCTACGCTGAAAGAAGGTCATTTTTACTATTGGAGAGTCCGTGCAGAAAATTCTTCAGGATATTCTGATTGGTCTTCCGTATTTGAATTCGAAACACAGGTATTGACCTCTGCCGGAGCGGATGATGTGCCTATTAACTTTGGATTAAGTCAAAATTACCCCAATCCTTTTAATCCGGTTACCGTAATCAGATATCAAATTGCTACGCAGACAGATGTCAAATTACAGGTGTTTGATATACTGGGTCGGGAGATTATTGTTTTGGCGAACGGTCCGCATGAACAGGGCTATTACGAAGTATCTTTCGATGGAAGAAATCTCTCGAGTGGAATTTACATTTATCGCCTGACTGCCGGTTCGTATTCAACCAGTCGCCAAATGTTGGTGGTGAGGTAAAAAAAACCTAAATTCTATCCTGAATCAGTAATTGATAGCCTAGAGACGGCATTCTTGTTGCTCGTCTCTCGGCTACCGTTTTAGAAAGATAATGGCTTCGAATAAACTGGTTACTGAGGCTATAAATAGTTTCTGTATTCCTGATAATATTTCGGTCTTGAATAGCACGGGTGTTTCTAAAACTTCCATTCTCATCTATATACGTTCTGCGAACTACATTTTCTTCAAGAACTAAGCGATAGGAATTACCAAGAATAATTTGATCGCTATCCATGTGAAATCGAATAATAGTAATCGATTCTAGGCCATTCTCATACACAAATTCAAAACGATAGCGGGAGCCGGAGAACTCGAAGTCTTCGGTTATTACATCTCTAAACCTTCTACTACCAGAGCCGGGCACTATTATGGATTCCATGGTTGCGGTACCTACTTTAACGCCCGCATAATGAATATCGTAAGGACGATAGGGGTCAGGCTTTTCCGTATTCATAAAAAGAGAACATCCGGAAATTAGAAACGCAGCAAATAGGATTAGAAATGAAATAGACCTCATAAAAGTATGCTTAATGTGTTCTAGTCATATTAGAGGGAACAGTGATTATAAAATCAGCTAAGCCATGATTTTCATCACGTAATTCCTTTACATCTTCTTGCAGGGTTAGGTGTATGGTAACAATATCTAATGCAGCATCTTTTTGCGAAATGTACCAAACTACGCCTTCTCGTTTCATTGAATGATAAGAACCATTGAGGTGTAAAAATGGAGCGCCATCAATTCTGTTCTTCAGGATAAAATGAGCCATGGTAGCATCTTTCAGCGCCTGCGATTCAAGCAAGTAAAATTGATTACTTCCGTGTCTTTGTGCAGCTGCAGCAATATTAGCATACGTTTCAAGTGTTTCGTCAATCTCAAAAGGCAATGGAACTATGTAGCGTAAAGCATCAGTATGAAGATCTTCAAGAGCATCCAATCCATTATGATAAACCATATTTGCATAACGGCGTGGCACATTAGTAGCAATGACTGGTAGGCTGTGATTCTTGGCTAACTGAATCATCGGTTTGATATCAGTTTGGTAATTATTCCACAGTTTTGGTTCTCTTTCAAAACTATTGGTATTGATAGCACCAGCCAAATATTCATTCAAGATGAGTTGATTGTCTGTTTCAAACATCTCCATCCCAATAGAGAGCGCTCCATTTTGTGCGAATAATTTTTCTGCCAAAGAAACTTGTAACCAGTGCGCAATTGGGTCGTTGTGTAGTTCACCAAAGAATATGATATCTGCCTCAGATGCTCTGTTAAGTATATCAGAAAACTGTAACTCATTGCCATCAGCATCAAAAATTTTATAAGCCGGTAATTCTGCAAATGAATATGTTGAAAAAGAGAAGAAAAATAGAAGTGATAAGAAGAGTAAGCGCATATTTTTTGGTCTATTTGAGGGGATGAGAGAAAATACAAAGCTGCATGAATATTTATAGAAAAAGTTAAGTACTTAGTTCTTCTGCCGATATTTTATATATGATTAATGCAGTCAAAGACATACAATATCATTTAAAGTTCCGCAAAGAGAACAAGCAGGGGCGGTCTCGTGGATATCGCCGTATGTCTAATCAGCACAAACAATCAGGCTACGGTTCTGATAGAATGCAGGTTAATCAGGAAGCTACGTTATTATCTCGCATGGGCTTGAGTTGGGGAGAAAGCGATGTAACTGTTGATGAATATGGTTTTCGCTTTGTTCTTGTGTTCCGCAAATCGGATGGCAGAGAATTAACTATTTCAGGATCAAAAATACATGAGGAAGATGAAGCCGATTTAGCGCTTTGGTTAGTTTCTGATGAAGAATTCAAAGGCAAAGCTTCTGCCATGTTAGATAGTTATCCCGACAGATATCCAATGATTAGCGATTTGGAAATAGACTTAATGCCTCAAATTGAACAGGAAAAACCTGAGTTATCCGAAGCTACTATCAATAGCATTTTTTCTGTAGCCTTTGTCTATTGGAAAGTTTCTTTGATGCGCTCAGAGAAAGAAGCAATTAGAGCCGTTTCTTACCCGTTTTTCTTATATCGCGTGTCGAAGCATTAACACGCTTATTTCAGCGGTAAAATGAGTATCTCTTCGATATCCAGGTCGAAATTATCCAAAATGGGTTCCGCAATTTCACCAATCTGCTCTTCTGAGAAAGCATCCAATCCACCAATTTCTAAATATAAAGTTTCGCTGTCGGCTTGATAATGATAACGGTATTTTTCCGTTTCAAATGCAGTAGCCATATTTTGGGCTAGCAAAGAAATCTCTTTATCAAATTCATCTAAGGCCTGATCTTCCACAAATTCTCCTTTTACGTGTTTAGATTGGCTCAAATATATACAAATAGTACATAATATGATTCCCGTTTTAGCAGATATCAAAAGGCGTTTCAGAATAGAACTCAGCACTATTCTACTACTAATTCTTTTCGTTTTTAGTGGTATGAATAGCCTTGTCGCCCAAAACCTGCAAGAAGATGTCTATCTGGGATTGGGTGTTGCATTCGCCGAAGAAACCGAAGTTTTAGGTATACAAGGTAATGTTGCTTTTGCTGTTCGTGATGATGCGCGGGTAGCCGCCGATTTCACACACTTCTTTTGGCACGATCGGGAATTCACCGCTTTTGGGATTGATGTTCCTTTCAGAGAGAAAAACTGGGAGATCAATTTTAATGGGCACTACCTTATCATCAATTCAGAAAATGCCGTGATCTATGGATTGATTGGCTTGCAATACTTTAAGCAAGAAAGTGAAATCTACGCGTCAGATTTGCCAGCCGGAATAACACCGGCTGATTTTCCTCAATTTGTTAGCTCAGATTCAGGAATAGGCGCAAATGTCGGCGGCGGATTAGAGTTTATCCTGAATGCCTTCGGAATTTTTATTGAGCCCAAATACACTTTGGGTGGCTCTGAGCAATTTTCGATTACATCAGGTTTTCGAGCCAGGTTTTAATAGTTTTTACCTCTGTTTTAATCGGGGCGCTATCAGTTTTCTTCGTCAGAAACCTTATTTATAAACATAGCCAGACGCGCAGCTTCAGGGCTTGTTACGATTAGTGGCGATTTTCTATTCGATAGTGTAAGCTCCACAGTTTGTTCTTTTACAGACAAAATAACATCTCTCACTCGCGAAATTGGATACGTTCTTTCATCAGTACCTGAGAAAATAATCTGTTTATTTGTGATATAGATTTCGCCCTCAATATCTACTTCAAACCCAACTTCCCGGTAAGCAACATTGTTTTTCTGAAAGCGGTTTAGAACCATTTCTTTGAGTAAACGTCCTTCCGTTTTGAAATAACAAATTTCACCACGTTTGAGAGATATAGTTACATCAATTCCTTTTAGTTCGCTTAATGATTCATCTCTT
Organism: Balneolales bacterium; assembly: GCA_007116685.1. Taxonomy (GTDB): domain Bacteria; phylum Bacteroidota; class Rhodothermia; order Balneolales; family Natronogracilivirgulaceae; genus SKIC01. Next base: position 92 of record SKIC01000118.1, on the reverse strand, counting down.
ACGCTTCTGAGCATTTCAATCCATTGCCACTCTTTTTCGAGTATGTTATTGTCTATTTCCAGTAACTCTGCGATTGTGCTTAAAGCTGTTTC
>SKIC01000026.1 GCA_007116685.1 Balneolales bacterium | reverse complement strand
CCGAACCAACCATAAAAAAACGGGTAAATTAAACCTTATCGTACCCAAACACGTCTTACTGCACGTGGTTCCATGGTCTCTATATTTTCGACTACAAGATAATATAAACCGGGATGTAAAGGAATAGAAATTTCTGTATTTACATTACCCTGGCTATCCAACCTAAGTGGTTGTCCAACCAAACTTATCTCACTCAAATAATCATCAACATTATTAGAGTAAAGTTTCAAATGTAGATTCTCATTACGGTATTTTTCAGGAAACTCAGCCTGAAAACTCAGTGTGTAAACCTGTGCAATAGCGCGTAATTCTACATGTGATGAAGGATATTTTATAACAACCGGTGTTGTGTCATTTCTGAAAACGGTTGTGATATAATCCTCTAGAAAAGGGTTCGGCTCAAATGAGCTTGCCAGTAATGATTGATCTTCAAATATATTTATTTCCTCATCTTGATCAGGTAAAAAATTAGCAAGCTGAAATCCTTGATTTTGAGAAAATAAAGCCGCGCTGAAAAAAGATATGATAATTACGGCAGCAAGCTTGAGGTAGTAATCCTGACTGGCAATTAATTCAGCTTCTTCTACTAATTGATTTGAGCTACTAATTTCCTGAGCTTCTTTATAAAACATTTCATAAAGCTCAACTTTTTGTCTTAACTCATCATCAAAAAGCATCCGTTCTTCAAAATCAATCATGTCTTCTTCAGACATTGCATTGAGAACGTATTTTTCAATTTCAGTAATTTTATCTAATCCATCCATCTTACGAGTTCCTGTCTTTAAGTAGGTCTTCTACTCGCTTATTAAGCTTTTTTAGAGTTCTGTACTTGATAACCCTACAATTTTCAGGTGTCAGATTTAAACTTTTTGCTATATCATTCATTCTGTAACCTTGACTAAACATGGTCAGGATAGATTTTTCAGTTTCATCGATCTCGGTAAACAATTTTCGTATGATGTTTCTGTTTTCAAAATTTGTATTCGCACTTTCCTGGTTGATATTAAGCTGATTATCCTGATTGTTAGTGTTTTCATTGATGGATCGTAAGCGATTTTTTTGTCGCAAATAATCCATCGCTTTATGTTTAGCAATACCTATAGCGTATGATCGCAAGCCCTTGTAGTTTTCAAATACAAGCCCCAGCTTTTTAGCATTAGTTATTTTTTCATATAAGTTTACAAGGGTCTGCTGATAAATTTCCTCGGAAACTTGATCTTCAATAACTGCAGAACCTTTAAACTTATAAGTAAGCCAGTGCAAAATTGCACGTTGAAGTACAAAATCCAGTTTTTTCCAGTACTCATCTTTGCCTTGGATAAGGCCAAGCATAAAATGACTGAAATCATTAACTGGTAAATCTTTCTTCATTAAACTTATCTGCTTAATAATAGACCTGACCGATTTTTTGTTACAATAATATTGAAAAAAATAATTCAATCAACCAGCGCTGGAATGCGCTTCTAGCATATCCTCCAAGGTAACAAAGTTTTCATAAAAAGCACGACCAACAACTACGGCTTGGATTTTATTTTCCATCAATTTCTCAAAATCAGATTTATCAGCCACTCCACCTGATGCAATTATGTAAATATCAGGGAATTCATTTTTAATGTGCTTATATAAATCCTGATTTACACCTGTAAGCATGCCGTCTCTCGAAATATCTGTACAGAGTATTTCCTTTAAACCCTGCGAGCTTAGCTTTCTCAGAAACTCGAAGGGATCTCCATCTGCTGTTTCTTTCCATCCTGCGTAAGCCATTTTCCCGTCTTTAATATCAAGACCTAAAATGGCATGACGTCCATCATTCAATTCAACCAGTTTTTGCCAGCCCTCAGGATTTTTTACAGGCATAGAACTGCAAACAACTTTACTTACTCCGGCTTCCAGCAAGGTTTCGGCGTCTTCGTAAGTGCGCACACCACCGCCACTTTGGACGGATAAACCTGTTTGAGTAATGATCTCACTAATCTTTTTAAGGTTTACAAAAACCCCTTCTCTGGCACCGTTTAAGTCAACTACGTGAATATGATTGAAGCCGGCTTCTTTAAATTCATTAGCAAAGGAAACAGGATCGTCAGAATAGACTGTTTTTTGATCATAATCGCCTTTTTTTAGGCGTACAACTTCTCCATCCAGAAGGTCGATAGCAGGAATAATGTGCATTTTTGAAATAATTTGATTTAGCGGCGTACAGGAAAAGGATAAACAGCAGGTGACTTATGTCCACCATTGCTTACCGACCGAACACCAAATATATAATTGTCTTTATTGAAATTTTCTATGGTATACTCTTCAACGTCACCAATTGATTTTTCCCATTGCCAAACCGGAGAGGTAGTTTCTCTCCAAACAATTTCGAATCCGGCTAATTGCGGGCTATCTGGTCTTTGCCATACCAACGTTGTACTGTTAGTAAGTTGACTAATATCTAAACCCACACGCTCAGGCTTCTTGGGAGCACGTGCTAAATTAGCAAAGGCAGCAAGGTTTACCTTGGTGACACGCGCTATGTAATCTGCATCAATGAAATCGATTTCATCACCATAAAAAACGCCATTTTCTGTTCGAACATCCTGATGTTGATATCGAAAATTTTCGTTGGGTTCCGAAAATCGAATGGCCGGATAATCAAGATCCAGAAATGGGATATGGTCACCACCACGTAAATAACGATCGGTTCTGTAGATCATCCATACATCCATGTGGGGCAAATAACTTTCGGCTGTTTCTTTGATGGAACGGGCCAATTGTCGGGTCGGCAAGTCATTTTCACCACCGGTTCTAAGGTAACCGAGTATTTCGTTACTCAATTCTCTGCGTGCAGGAATTCCCTGAGCAAAAAGCCGAACAGTATTATCCATGCGTGTACCATCATCAGCCACTGGCGAGCCAATTATGTCATTCGTAAACATACCGGCAATATTTAAACCTTTCTCCGCTGCCTGTTCAGCCCAATGGCGTGCTCCAAACAATCCTTGTTCTTCACCGGCAACGGCCATGAAAACTAGCGTGGCAGGGAATTCATACTTTGCCATTACTCTTGCCATTTCCATGACAGCAGCCGTTCCAGAGGCGTCATCATTGGCGCCCGGGGAATAACTCACGGCATCCATCACATCGGTTACCCGGGAATCATAGTGACCGCTTACCACAAAAATTCTATCATCATCAGGATCTGTGCCGGGCAAAGTGGCTACTACATTAATGATTTCCGTAGGTTCTGTAATTCGATTGGTTGGTTCTTGTAGATATCCGTCAAATGCTACCTGAAGCCGCCTGCCGGATGCTTCACTATAGCGTTCAAATTCGGCTTTAATCCATCTTCGTGCAGCACCAATACCAATGGAGTCGCTTTCTGTTTCTGACATGGTATGGCGAGTATAAAATGAGATCAGTTTTTCAATAATCGCATAAATATTTTCAGAAGAAATCTCATCCAGCATTTGCTCAATTTCGGAATCCAGCGTTTCAAGGCTGAGCTTGGATTCAGGAAGCGGTCGTTCTACAGCGTTTTTTGTCACATCTGTAGTTTGGCAAGCCATGAATACAAATAAAGAAATCAGTACTAATAATCTCATAGTTATACTACTCGTGAAGGGAATCTGTTACCTGAATAAGAATAAGGAAAAGGAGCGTAGAGTTCCTGACCTAAGAATAGACTATGTCCAGGAAGTTCTTGAGTAATAAGGCGCCATCATCCCCAGATTTTTCAGGATGAAATTGAGTACCCATCACATTTTCTTTTGCAACAATAGCAGAAAAGGGGTGCTGATAGGTACAACTAGCAATGGTTGCATCTACAACCGGCGCATAAAAACTGTGAACGTGGTAAAACCAGGTTCCATCTGAAATACCATTTAGCAGAGGATGAGATTTAGTTTTCTGAACAGTATTCCAACCCATGTGCGGCACTTTACTTAATCCGGAATCGAATTTTTTTAATCTGCCTGAGATTAAACCCAAGCCTTCGGTATCGCCTTCCTCACTGGAATCAAAAAGTAATTGCATCCCAAGACATATACCCAAAAGTGGCTTTTTACAGGCTTTTAACCAATCTACCACGCCAGCTACTCTTAAAGCTTGCATAGCAGATGCAGCATGTCCTACTCCCGGAAAGATAATCCCCGAAGCTTTGTCGAGTTCGTCAATTTCGTGGGTGATTATAAAATCGCTTTGAAGTCGTGACAGTGCATCAGATACGGAAGCAAGGTTTCCGGCTTTGTAATCAACTATGGCGATCATGAATTTTTAAATGGATTGAATTTTCAGACTAAAGTGCGCCTTTTGAGCTTGGAAGAACATTCAGGTATTTCTCATTACGATCCAGAGCCTGACGCAAACATCTCGCAAAGCCTTTAAAAAGAGCTTCTACTTTGTGATGATCATTATCGCCATCAACCGACATTTGAAGCGTTGCCCGTAAACTCATCGCAAGCGAATAAAAGAAGTGCTCGGTCATCTCTGTTGGAAAATCTCCGACTTTCTCTCGCTTGAATTCGGATTTAAAAACCAAATACGGGCGATTTGAGAGATCCAGAGCTACACGTGCCTGAGCTTCATCCATAGCTAAGATAAACCCATAACGACCAATTCCTTTTTTATCCGGCAGTGCCTGCAGGATGGCTTCTCCAAGTGCGATGGCAACATCTTCTATGGTATGATGCTCATCGATGTGCAAATCTCCTTTACAGGAAATATTCAAATCTATAAAACCGTGTTTCGCAATTTGATCCAACATGTGATCGAAAAACCCTAGTCCGGTATCTATCTTCGATATTCCGGTACCATCTAAATTCAGGACAACCGAAATATCGGTCTCTGAGGTTTTTCGGGATACCGTAGCAGTCCGCAAAGTGAAACGCTCTTTAGTCGCTAACTCCTCCAGGGAGCTATAGGAGCTCGTTTTTTTTTCGTCTTTGGTGGAGGCTGTGAACGAATTACCGTTGTGAGAGATGATCAAATCCGCAGTGTTTTCTTCATCGAAATCAGCATGCAAGCCTTCTGCTTCGAGTAGATTTTTAGCATCATTTACGCCTGATAAATCATAAGCGACATGATGACCGGCATCTTTAAATCGGAT
>SKIC01000197.1 GCA_007116685.1 Balneolales bacterium | reverse complement strand
TTTCGAACTGTTTCAAAAATCGCTATCACTTTTTGAAGGAATCCATGATTTTGGTGGATTTTCAAAATTTGATCCCCAACAAGACCATACGCTTTGCGATATTCAATTGATAAAAGTCATTCAATTGAGCAAAAACCATCTTCGGGTTCAAATTCAGGCCAATCGTTTTCTCCGAAATATGGTGCGACGAATAATCGGTGCTTCTGTGGATGTTGCAACCGGAAAAGCGAAAATAGAGACCATATCAAAAACTCTGGCTGAGGGGAGTTATTCAAGCCCTTTTTACACAGCTCCCGCAAAAGGTTTGGTTTTGGAAGACGTGGGGTATTCGTGAAGAGTAACCGAATACTTTTTATGTTTACATTCATTGATGTCCGACTAAATTAAAAAATCATTCACGTTTGCTTTACCTCCCCCTAAATCCCCCGCCAAAGGCAGGGGGACTTGAAGAAAGCCCGGAGTTTTACCCTTCTCTCTTTTAGACCAGTCTGAAGCTATGAGAGAGATTGGGCCAGTGGTAGAGGTCTATCTTAAGAGATAGATTTTTATATTTTTACATACATGCAATAAAAGTTTTACCGGACACTAATGGTTTACTTTTTAAATGAATCGTAAACCTGACTTCCTTGCTGAAGGTCTTCCGGAAGTGGGGCGTCTTCGTCTATATCCACGCAGGAAAGTGTATCATCTTTGAGTTCATATCTTAATTTTGACTCGGGACAGACGAAATATCCATTAGCATCTTTCTCGGTTAGAGGGAGACCGTGTCTGCTCATCCATCCCTTTTGTCTGGCTGGATTTCCCATCATAAGAGCATAATCAGGGACGTCTTTGGTTACTACACTGCCTGCTGCTACAAAAGCATAACGTCCGATAGTAATACCACACACGATAGTTGCATTCGCACCTATACTGCACCCACGACGGAATAGCGTTTTCTCATACAAACTTTGTCTGTTTACCTGAGATCTTGGATTCGTAACATTCGTAAGCACGCAACTTGGGCCGAGAAAAACCTCATCTTCCAGTTCGCATCCCGTGTAAATGGATACGTTGTTTTGCACCTTAACTTTGTTTCCGATAATCACATGATTGCCCACATTCACGTTTTGACCAAATACGCAATTTTGCCCAATTTTTGTATTCTTCTGGATATGGCAAAAGTGCCAGATTTTCGTTCCTTCTCCGATGGAGCAGGGAGCATCTACATAAGCGCTCTCGTGAATATGAACTCCTTCAAGTTGCGTGATACGATCCATTTGGTTGCTGAATTTTATGATTACAATAAAAAGATAGTGTGATATCTAATTTTTGAGATATAGGCTTAGTATATCATTTCGCAGGGCGAATTTCTATATTATGCGCGTAAAACTAAGGAAATTTTTAGATGAAAAACTTTGCGATAACAGGTGTTGCGGGTTATATAGCACCAAGGCATTTAAAAGCCATTAAAGAAACCGGAAATCGAGTCGTTGCGGCTACAGATCCACACGATTCAGTGGGTATCATGGATTCTTATTTTCCGGATGCTGCTTTCTTTACAGAATTTGAGCGCTTTGATCGGCATATTGAAAAACTAAAGCGAACCTCTCCGGATGAGCGCCTGGATTACCTGTCTATCTGTTCGCCAAATCATTTGCACGATGCGCACATCAGATTGGCACTAAGAGCCGGCGCCGATGCCATTTGCGAAAAACCATTGGTTCTGAATCCATGGAATCTGGATATCCTTACAGAACTGGAAGAAGAGTATAAGCAACGAGTTTGGACACTGCTACAACTGCGTGTACATCCTTCCATTATTGCTTTGAAACAGAAATATGAAGGCTATAATGGCGAGAGAAAGAAAATCACCCTCAGCTATGTCACATCACGAGGAACCTGGTATCATCATTCATGGAAAGGTGATTTATCAAAATCAGGGGGGATAGCCACAAATATCGGGATTCATTTTTTTGATATGCTGATGTGGATTTTTGGAAAACCTGAGCAATCCGAAATACACAAAAGAAGCAATACAGCACAGGCGGGATTTTTGAGACTGCCGTATGCAGACGTAGAATGGTTCCTATCTATCGATGAAAACGATTTACCCGAAAAAGTGAAGCAAAAAGGGCAGAGGATTTATCGCTCTATAACTATTGACGAAGAGGAGATAGAATTTAGTGATGGCTTCACTGATTTACACACCATCGTTTATCAAGATATCCTGAATGGCAAAGGATTTGGCTTGAAAGACGCCTATCCCTCGATAAAACTTGTGAGCGAAATGAGAAATCAAGATATAGAAACGAGTCCCAATCAAAAGCACCCGTTTCTGGGAAAATAGAGCCGAAAAGCGAAGTAATTGAAATCAGTTATTCAGTACTAGCTTCTTTTTCTTCGATGGCTTTGAGGCTGGCCATGGATAATTCAGCGGTAATTACTAAACCCAGGTTCTCAATAACTACTCGTGCTTTATTGCCATTGACTGTCAATACACTGCCTTTTCTTCCGGAAAGAGGACCTGCATCCACTTCTACTTTTTGACCCGGAGCCAATTGTTTTACTTCGATATTTGAGCCGCTATCAAGGAGAGCTTTCATTCCTTGAATTTCGTCCTCCTGAATTACAGCAGGTTTCCCCGCCCAGGTTACACAGGCTACAATGCTTGTATCCTGCAGAACTGCGATTCGGTCTTTTTCATCAACCTTGGCAAAGATATATCCGTTGATTAAAGGCTTTTGCACTTTTTTCCAGCGGTCGCTCCATTTTACTTTGGTCTTTACCAAAGGACAGTACACTTCGAATCCTTCTTCGCTAAGCCGGTCGACGACCTTTTTCTCGTGACGTGGTTTAGTATAAAATGCTCTCCAAACGAAATCTTTGTTTGAAATACGAGTCGCTGCTTTCATGAATGCTCTTTAATTGAATTTCCAAATGTGGGCTGGAGGTTACAAAAAATCTGTCAATGATTCATTAAAAGTAACGCATCATGACAGATTTTATCATCTCAAACTTTAAACCATCTGATGTGAATCCGGCTGAATCACAATTTCATTCAATACAGAGCTGCCCGGTTGGGTTACGGCATAGTAAATGGCTTTTGCAATTTCTTCAGGAGTAAGCATTTTGTCTTTCTGAACGCGCATTCCAACGTTTGGATTATCCCAAAAAGGTGTTGCCACACCACCGAGGTAAAGCAGACTGAATTTGATATTGCTGCGTCTGTGTTCATCCACAAGTGCTTTAGTGAATCCCGATACAGCAAATTTCGATGCAGAGTAAACCGAAGAATTTTTCATCACTGCTTTACCAAGTATGCCAGGGATATTGACAACAATGCCAGATTTTGCAGTTGCCATGTGCCGAACTACGGCTTGGGTTACCAAAATGGTTCCGTACACATTTACATCTACAACTTCTTTGATATCCTTTGGATTAGCATCTAGCAGAGGTTGAATCATACCGGTTCCGAAAGCATTTACGAGCACATCAATTGAGCCTAATTCTTTAACAACGCTCTCTGCCATACCATAAACGGAGCTCATGTCTGTCACTTCGAGGTCAACAGCGAATGCCTCTCCGCCATTACTATTAATATCAGCTGCGATTTGATCGGCTTTTTCTTTATTTCTGGCTGCCAAAACGATTTTTGCTCCCGCTTTAGCAAATAATTTTGCAGTTGCTTCACCGATTCCACCGGATCCACCTGCGATTAAAACTACTTTATCTTTCATATCTGAATTAATTTTATGTTAATGATAAGAAGGCAACAGATATTTCGGTTAGGATGTTCCTGAAAAACAGAATACAACAAGTTTTATGCTCTTTCGTTACTTGATGAAATATTGCAACTGTGAATTTTTCTAAAAAAACACTATCTTCATCTTTTGCATAAAAACAAGACATTTTAACGCAAATTTATTCAGAAAAGGCAATTCCGTTACGGATTAACACTTTTCAGAACATAGACACGAATCTAAATAAGCAATCACACGTGGCCAGAAAAAAGAAAGAACCTAAAAATCCGAGCCCTAGTGGCATTTCAACCAGAGAATCACAATCCCTTGACCGCTATTTGCAAGAGATTGGTAAAGTAAGCCTTATTACTCCCGAAGAAGAGGTTGATCTTGCTAAGAAAATTCAGGCCGGTGATCAATTAGCCCTCGAAAAACTTACTAAAGCCAACCTGCGATTTGTGGTTTCTGTTGCGAAACAGTATCAGAATCAAGGTTTATCCCTTGGTGATTTGATTAACGAAGGTAATCTGGGTCTGATTAAGGCAGCCAAGCGTTTCGATGAAACTCGCGGTTTTAAGTTTATTTCTTATGCCGTTTGGTGGATTCGTCAGTCTATTTTGCAAGCACTTGCTGAGCAGAGCCGTATTGTACGTCTGCCATTAAACAGAGTAGGTGCTCTAAATAAGATTGGTAAAGAACTTTCCAAACTTGAGCAGGAATACGAGCGAATTCCTTCAGCAGCTGAATTGGCAGAATCTCTCGAAATGACCGTTTCTGAGGTTTCCGACACGCTGAAAATTTCCGGTCGTCACCTTTCCGTTGATGCTCCATTTGCTCAGGGCGAAGACAATCGTCTTCTCGATGTATTAGAAAACGAAGAAACTCCCGATCCGGATAATGACCTGATGGGCGAATCCCTCAAAGTAGAGATTGAAAGAGCCCTTTCTAAATTGACCAAAAGAGAAGCCGAAGTTATTCGCCTCTATTTTGGTATCGGAAGAGAGCACAGCCTTACCTTAGAAGAAATCGGCGAACGTTTTGACCTTACTCGCGAGAGAGTGCGCCAGATTAAAGAAAAAGCTCTCCGTAAACTGCGTCACCATAACCGCAGTATGGCTTTAAGAGCATATCTTGGGTAAATAAACTTACCCAAATGCTATTCCGCTATTGACATGGGGTGCAATTAGCCCTATATTTAGAATCTTAACATTGCGGGGTGGAGCAGTTGGTAGCTCGTCGGGCTCATAACCCGAAGGTCGGAGGTTCGAGTCCTTCCCCCGCCACAAGTCAAAGGCTGTTAATCGTAAGATTGACAGCCTTTTTTCGTTTTAGAGACAATTGCGGAAAAGATGTTTACGGTGTATGTATTAAAATCAGA
>SKIC01000222.1 GCA_007116685.1 Balneolales bacterium | reverse complement strand
CTTTGGGTAAAGATCCTGAAACAGGAAAACACATCTTTCTACTTTCCGGACGATATGGACCTTATGTGCAATTAGGAGAAGTTACCGAAGAGGAGAAAAAGCCAAAGCGCGCCTCTCTATTAAAAGGAATGAAACCTGAAGATGTGGATTTGAGCACGGCTTTGGATTTGCTGTCTCTACCACGGTCTCTTGGTAATCACCCTGAGACAGGTAAAGAAGTTAAGGCAGGCGTTGGTCGCTACGGACCTTTCGTTGTTCATGATGGAGCATTCAAGTCGCTTGGAAAAGACGACCATGTTTTAACCATTGAAATGGACAGAGCAGTTGAGCTTTTGAAAGAAAAGAAAGCTTCCCGCCGAGGATCCTCGGTCATTCAGGATTTAGGCACTCATCCGGAAACGGATGCGCCTGTTGTAATTATGACCGGCCGATATGGCCCTTATATCAAGTACGGGAAAAAGAACATCAGTTTGCCTAAAGGAACGGATGCTGAAAAAATGAATATGGCGAAAGCGGTGGAAATTATTAAAGCCAAAGAATAAATTTGGCTATGATGAAAAAACAAGCCTGCTTTCGTTATCCTGCAAATTTGCAAATTCTAGATTTGGCATCTCTGGTATCTATGTACCGTTCTCGCGGGGAGCCTACCAAAGCACAAGCCGGTAGTTTTTTTGCATGTTCGCATTCTATGAAGTTGCTTAAGGAAGCCAAGAGTTGGTTTGGCCTGTACTACAGCCAAGCAGCGTGGGACGAACTTTTGAGCAAGGGTTCAGAGGGATATCCGCTCACGGAAATAGAGATGAATATTTTGGGTATGGCTTATTACCCACCTGAGGGAGAAGAAATTGCACAGCGTAGTTTTGTAGAAAAAAACTCCGGTACTTTGCCGCAATTGGCATTTATGATAGTCAACGATTTAAAGACTTTCGGTTTTTTGGCGGAAACAGAAAACGAAGAATTAGAGCTCACAAAAAGAGGACTTGTGGCTTTAGAGGGAATAGCCAATAAAATTCACGGCAAAAAATTTAGTCCGGACATGTTACCTAATTCCGGTAATCGTCCTCAATCTGCAATTCCAAAAGCAAAGCGAGAAGACCGAACTCAAATCAATCTTTTTTAAGTGGCAACGTTATCTGAAAGGTAATTCCTTCAGATGTTGCGTTTTGAATTAGTTGTATAGAGCCGCCCATACTATTCAGCCATTTCCACACTTTCGATAAGCCCAGACCATTATTACGAGCTTTTGTTGTAACGAAGGGTAGAAAAATTCGCTCTTTTATATCTTTTGGAATCACATTGCCGAAATTAGTGACCTGAAGTTGTCCTTTGGATAAAAAAGTAATCAAAATGTTTTCCAAATCACCATCTGAGTGGTCAAGAGCATTATTTATTAATTCGCGGATAATTTTTGTGATGATGAAAGGATTTCCCTCAACAGTTCCGAACTGAGCATTTTTTTCCAGTACAATACGCTGTTTGGTTTTTGGAGGATATTCATTCAAAATGCCTTTGATGATGGAATGGACATCTACCGTTTCTTTGGCGCTCTCAGTAATAGATGTGAAGGATTCCATATCATCAAGAAGAGCGCGGATTTGGTCTATCCCCTCTAAAATGGCTTCTTTTTCAAGTTCTGCATCTGATAACATTTCTGTAAACCCCTGCATTGCAGTAAGTGGTGAGCGGATTCTATGCATCAAAAGCTCAGATACAAAGCGGGCACCTTCTAATTGATCTGTTATATCACTTGATTTATCAGGGGTGAAAGTCACAAAAAGATATTGTTCATCATTCAAGTCAATTCGTGATTCCTTAATCAAAAACCTGCTTTTTGGGGATTGCCAATACGTCTTCCCATTTGGGAGCACAGTAACAGGAAATGTTTTTTGGAAAGACTGTCCCATTAAGTCTTTACTCGTTTTGCCTGTAGTATTCGTTAAGCGCTTGTTCGACGATAGAATCAGTCTGTCCGGTAGGGTACAGATAACTGTCGGTACGTCTAAATGCGCAAGTATGGAATCAAAGAATGCTTTCATAATCCTAATGATACAAAAGATTAAGGGATAGCGCATCGGGGAAAATTATGCCGAAGTGAGATTGTGTGTTTTTCTCATTTTTGATTGAATACGCATCAAATAGAGGATTTTGAAAAATGGCACACTGCTTGCCTATCGTCTCATGAATAAAAAAAGTCACGATGAAACTTATTGATAACAATCATACTCGCCTTTTAGCAAAATCAATGGATGCCTACGCATTGCGTCAGCGTACTATTGCTTTGAATGTTGCTAATGCAGATACACCTGGATTCAAGCGAGTTCAGGTGGATTTTGAGAGTGAATTACAGAAAGCAGAACTTCGTGGCGCATCAAATCAGGATTTCAGCAAAGTGAATCCTCGAATCACAGAAACTGACGAAGAAGTTTTGCTGGAAGATGAAATGATGGATCTTGCAGATACCCAAATCCGGGTTCAACTTGTTACCAGGGCACTGCGGCATAACTTTCAAATGCTCAGAGCCAGCATAACAGGAAGGAATATGTAATGAAAGACATGGGCGTTAATCGTTTATTCAGCACATTCAGAACGGCTTCCAGTGGTATGGCAGCTCAGCGTCAGCAGATAGCCATTGCTGCGGAAAATATTGCCAATGCAAATACTACCCGGACAGAAGACGGTAATGGTCCTTATAAGCCAAAAACAGTGCATCAAACGGTTGGTGATCGCAGAGATTTTGAGAATATGCTACGTGATAGCCTTCTCGACTTGCGCCAAACCAGATCTCCGCACATTGAAAAACCGGATAGTTTTGCAACCAGTGGTCAGTCCAGAGATTTTGGCCCGCGCACAGAAGTGGTAGAAACCGAGCGATTCCGCTACGAGTACGATCCACACCATCCAGATGCAGATGAAAACGGAATGGTAAAATATCCGGATCTGGATCTCGTGGAAGAAATGACGCGCATGGTGAGTGCAAACCGTCTTTATGAAGCAAATTTATCTGTTATAGAAGCAGAGAAGAATATTATCAGAAGATCATTCGAAATCAGTTAATCCAACTAAAGTGATATGAATCTAACAAAGGTACAAGCATTCCAAAACACAGCTCAGTTATCAGGTAGCAGTTCTATGAAACGTTTGCAGCAAGTAGCTGAGATGGCAACCGGCAATGATTTATCATCCGCTGAAAGAAATATGATTTCCTCGGAGTTTCCTTTCGGTCAAAACAAAAAGCTTGAGTTGTACATGGCTAGTGGAAATAGCCGCATGGAAAATCCTGATGCAAGAGGGCATAATCTAGACTTCAGAGTTTAAAAATCATGAATATATCAGAAACACCTATTGGTTTACGTTTAAGAGATGCAGGCAATAATCCTGAACTTAGCAATCTGGAAGTACAGCGTGGCAGACAAGAGCGTACAGGTACTTTTCGGGATTTTATTCAGGAGGCAATTGGATCTGTAGACGCTGCAAAGAAAGATGCAGACCAAAAGGTTGATGATTTCGTCATGGGTAAAACAGAGAACGTCCACGAGGTTATGCTAGCCATGGAGAAAGCAAATTTAAGCTTTCAGCTCATGCTCGAAATTCGAAACAGAGCTATAGAGACGTATCAGGAAATTTCAAGAATGCAGATGTAATCTGAATAGCAAAGTAATATGAGCCAGGTAACCGAATCATTACAAAACTTTTTCCAACCGCTGACGTTAGCGCAAAAAGTGCTGTTTGGTCTCATGACCGTAGCTATTTTGAGCGTTTTTATCTTTTTATTCTATTGGGCATTACGGCCTGACTATGCTTTGCTTTTTGGTTCTATGACCCCGCAGAGTGCCCAAACAATAGTTGAAGATTTAGATTCTCGGAATATTCCTTTTCAGGTTGCTGATGGTGGGGCTTCTATTATGGTTCCTAGGTCACGAGTGCACGAACTTAGGCTAGAATATGCTGCTCAAGGAACTCTGGGTATGGATTATAAGGGCTACGAATTGTTTGATTCGAATACCTTGGGTATGACCGATTTTATGCAAAGGGTAAATAAAAAACGTGCTCTTGAAGGCGAGTTAGCCCGGACAATAAATAGTTTACAACAGGTAGAATCTGCCAGAGTACACTTGGTGCTCCCTGAAAGAACACCATTTCAGGAAACTCGTGTTGAGGCTTCTGCGTCTGTGATTATAAATCTCTTGCCAAGGCAGCAATTGAGAAAACCTCAGATTGAGGGTATTTCTGCATTGATTGCTGGTAGTGTGGAAGGCTTGAATGAAAACAATATTACCATTATTGATCAAAATGGTAACCGTCTGAACGAAGACATGCGCGAAGGTACAGATTTGGCATCGGCTAATACACAAATGCGCGTACGAAAAGAGACCGAAAACTATCTCACTCAAAAAGGCCAAACCATGCTCGACAGAGTATTGGGTCCCGGTAATGCCATTTTAAGAGTAAATACCGAGCATGATTTCGAGCGCTTACGTAGAAATTCCAATATTATTGATCCGGAAAGCCGCATAGTTATTTCGGAGGAAAGACGTACAGAAAGTTCTGATGATGTTAGGAATCAGCCTATACAAATTGATGAGTTTACGCCTCCGGCTTTACGTTCTGAAACGATAAATACAAGCCTTCGGAATCAGCAATCTACGGTTCAGGTTAGAAATTTTGAAGTAAATACTACTCGGGAAGAATTTGAAAAGCCTGTTGGTGAAGTAAACCGTATCAGTGCTTCTTTGTTGCTAAACTTTAAGCAAGTTCGGGAAGTTAATGATGATGGTGAAGAAGTAATCACCTTTCAGCCGTATACCAATCAGGAAATAAACGAAATCCGAAATGTGGTAAGAAGTGCGCTGGGAATTCAATTACAGCGTGGCGATGAGTTAGAGATTACGCAGTTACAGTTCAGAGATCCATTTGCGGATGAAATGTTCCAAACCGTACAGCATCAGCAGCCTGTACCCTATAATGAAATCCTAAGATGGATTGTGATATTAGTGGCTCTAGGCTTAGCTTTTGCACTCGTGTATGGTATTTATCGTTCTATGAATCCTGATGGCCCTGTATTTTTCAAAATCAGACCAGAAATTGACGGTGCTAAACAAGATCAAAAGT
>SKIC01000233.1 GCA_007116685.1 Balneolales bacterium | reverse complement strand
GTGCCTGTGAAGGAGATTATCGTAAAAACGCTGTTGGACCCATGTCTGAGGTTTTAATTGTTATGGATTCAACAATGTGGGATAGCGAAACAGCTCAGGCACTTCGGGAAACATTTGGTGGTGAAATTTTCACACTACCCAGGCCGGAAGAGCGTTTTGATTTGCGATTTCAAAGCCTGAGAACGCAGCGCGACCTGGATAGAGCTCAGAGTCACAGAAGTGTGATTTTTGCTTCTCCAATCAATGACAGAAACCACGTAGGTGGTTTCATGAGAAGCACGCTCAGTGATGATATTTTAGATCGCATAGCCAGAGGTGATAATTTTGCTTTCCCTTTACGTGACCGTTGGTACCGTGATCAGTGGACGCTCTTTTTGTCAGCCGGAACAGATGAGGAATTAGCTAGAAAAATCCGTGAAAATGAAAGCACTCTTGTAAATTCTCTCCAGCAGGTCGAGATACAAAGATGGCAACATCAAGTTTTTAGAAGAGGAGAGCAGCGTCATGTTGCAGATTCTCTACTGGCCAATCACGGTTTCAACATTCGTATACAACATGATTACAACGTAAATGTTGATACTACTGGGTTTGTAACCATGCGTCGCTATTTGCCGGATAACGACAGATGGATATGGTTCTGGTACTCCGATGAAATCAACACCCGTGAAGATTTTGACAATCTATCTTCGAATTGGATTAACGATAAACGTGATACCATTTTGGAAAGAAGAATTCGTGGAACCCGGGCAGATTCTTATGTACAGACTGAGTACCGCCGTCCTGTAGAAACACGTTTGATTATGTTAAACGGCCATCTTGCTTATGAAACGCGAGGAACATGGCAAATGATGAACGATCTCATGGGTGGCCCGTTTTTACATTACACTGTTTGGGATGAAGACAATGAGCGCATTATTATGATGGAATTTGCTCAATTCGCTCCAAGATATTCCAAGCGCCGGTTTGTTTATCAGTTTGAAGGAATGGCTCATACCTTTACCATAGATCCAAATTTCAGGGAACAAGCGGAGCGAGCGCTGTCAATGATGATGGATTAGTTTCCGTGAGCGAAAATCCCAAAATACTGCCTGATTCTCTGCGAAATAAGCTTTCGCAGAGAAATCAGAATAAACAGTTTCGCCACACAAAAGTAATTTCATTTGGTGATGGTACTCATTCATCATCAAATGAAAATCCACTACTGGATTTGTGCTCAAACGACTATTTAGGATTAGCCTCTCATCCGAAACTAAAAGAACGAGCAATTGAGTACACAGAGTTGTACGGAACCGGCTCCGCAGCATCTCGTTTGATTTCGGGAACCAAATCCTATCACGAAGAATTAGAATCTGCTTTAGCCGATTTTCACGAATCTGAGTCCGCGCTTATTTTCAATTCCGGTTTTCAGGCTAACACGTCCATCATTCCTGCTCTAGCTGATAAGGGTGACCTTATACTTGCTGATAAAAAATCTCATAACAGCATTATTCAAGGTTGTCTTGCAAGCAGGGCCGATTTTATCAGATTCAGGCATAACGATGTAGATCATCTTACTGATTTGCTCGGTAAAAATGTGACTAAGTATCGAAATATTCTGATTATCACAGAGTCTGTGTTTAGTATGGATGGTGATTTAGCTCCATTGGATGAAATCTCAATTCTCGCTCAAGAATACCATGCTTTGCTTTTTGTTGACGAAGCGCACGCCGTGGGGATTTTGGGTTCAAAGGGCAGGGGATTGAGTTATGGTATTTCTGGAATCGATATCCGCTTGGGTACTTTCGGTAAAAGTTTTGGAAGCTTCGGGGCTTATGTGTTTTGTAGCAAAGAAATGAGAGATTTTCTAGTGAATTTTGCTCCCGGGTTTATCTATTCTACCTCTCTACCACCTGCTGTTATTGGTGCAAGTCTGGCAGCCACCGAATTAATCCCGAAAATGGATAATCAGCGGCTGTATGTTCAAAAGTTATCTGAAACGTTTCGGGTAGAATTGCACAAAAAAGGGTGGGATACCTGTAATTCAGCCAGTCAGATTATTCCGATTTTAACAAAAACAGAAGAAAAAGCCCTCCAACTAGCTGACTATCTTCGTAATTCTGGTTATTATGTTTTAGCAATAAGGCCACCAACGGTGCCTGTAAATGCCTCGCGTTTAAGAATTACCTTACGTGCAGAAACTCCGGAACATATTCCAACATCCATTATTGAGAAGTTAGATTCATGGCAAAACCTATAGTGCTATTACAACACGGTTGGGGCTTTTCCAGGCAAATTTGGAATGACTGGGTAGAAGAGCTGGAACTTGAATACGAAGTTCTCACTACTAACAGAGGCTATTTCTCAAATTCTGATTCTGATATTGATATCAATCAAAAGATGAAAGCTGATTTTGCTATAGTACATTCCTTTGGTCTGCATCTATTACCAATGAATTTATTCTCACGCTTAAAAAAGTTGGTTATCATTTCCGGATTTCAGGAATTTCATCCTCCATCTGGAAATGAGAGAGCCATTTCAGAAAAGGTAGTATTACGAATGCTGCAAGTGTTGGATAAACAGCCGGCAGAGGTTTTGAGAGAATTCTATAGAAATTGTTTTTATCCGGTAGCGAAAGATGTAGTTGTGCCGCAAAATTTAAACAAAAGTACATTATTTGATGATTTAGCACTCTTAAATAAGTTTTCAATGAATCTGAAGTTGCTTAAACCCATCCCTAAGGTCTTGATGCTTCATGGTAAAAATGACAAAATTGTACCGCCTTCTTTAGGAGAATTACTTCATAACAAACTTCCCCAATCTTCTTTTCATGCCTGTGAAAATGGTGGACACATGATTTTGTCAACTCATCAGGATTGGTGTATGGGTTACATCAGTGAGTTTTTTGAATCGTGATATATACTCAAAATAACCCGACATCCTATAAACGCATCGCCCATTCTTTTTCAAAATATGCAAATGGGTATGATGCGTGGGCTAGCGTTCAAAAAACGTTTAATGAGAAATTATTAGACTGGGCAAAATTACACATCAAAGCACTGCCATCACCCCTAATGGATTGGGGATGTGGTACAGGGGATTTATCTGAAAAACTTATCAGAGATTTTAAAACTGAGGCCGTTACTCTGTCGGATATTTCAGCAGAAATGGTTGAAGTTGCCAGGTCCAAAATCTCAAAAATCACTCAGAATGCGGAGTTCAAAGTATGTGATGCTATGGCTTACGATGAGTGGGATAACTTTCGTACGGTGTGTTCGGGTTTGGCATTACAATGGGTGACTGAGCCATATTTGCTACTAAAAAAAATCCATCAAACCCGAAAGCCGGGGGATGTAATACTCATGTCCTGGTTTAATGAGGATTGTTTTCCTGAGTGGAAAAATGCTTGTATTAGAAATGGTATTCCATTTACGGGACATTCCATGCCGAACCCAGATTTTTTTCATGCATTAGCATTAGAAGAAGATGCACTGTCATTCGACTTACGCCATGAATCGTTTAAAATTCCTGTTACTTATCCCACAGTTAGGGGTTTTTTTAAGAGTATGAAAAATATCGGTGCAGGACTTGGAAATGGGAATCAGATGAGTTTTTCAGAGTACAGAAAATTAGAATCGGAACTGCAAAATGAGCAAGGTTGCCAAATAACCTGGGTTGCTGATTTTGTGCTAATCACTTATTCGTAATGCGTTGGCCATCTCGTTTTTTTGTTACAGGTACAGACACCGATGTCGGTAAAACATTGGTATCTAAAGTGTTAGTCCGTGGTTTACAAGCCGACTATTGGAAGCCAATCCAAGCCGGAATCGAACCCAGCACGGATTCATTGACAATTACCGATTTCATAAACCCAAGCGCTTCGAAAATATGGCCGGAGCGTTATGTGCTAAAAACACCAGCTTCGCCACATTTGGCCGCCGAAATTGACGGTGTGAGTATTTCATTATCAGATTTCGAATTACCGGATTCTACCAATAAACATCTCATTGTTGAAGGAGCCGGTGGATTGCTGGTTCCCATGAATGAAAACGATTATGTAATTGACCTAATCGCCAAATTTGATTTGCCCGCATTAGTTGTGGCTCGTTCTGGTTTAGGGACTTTGAATCATACTTTGCTAAGCATAGAAGCCCTTCGGCGTCGAAACATTTCAATATTTGGTGTGATTTTAAATGGTGATCCTCACGAGAGTAATAAAAAAACGATAGAGCAAATGGGCTCTGTTAAAGTACTTGGAACCATACCAAGGTTGAAATCTATTTCAAATACAGTATTAGATGACGTTTTTGAATCATTAATTGATAAAAATGCAGAAAAGTAATCCCATTTGGAGACCCTTCACCAACATGAAAGCCAGTCCGGAGCCTTTGAAAGTTCTACGTGGACAGGGTATTTGGCTGGAGATGGAAGATGAATCACGAATAATGGATTTAATTTCAAGTTGGTGGGTAAATCTACATGGTCATTCTCATCCTGAAATTGCAGATGCTATTTATGAGCAAGCCAAAACGCTGGAGCATGTAATTTTTGCCGGATATACTCACGAGCCCGCTGAAAAATTAACCAAACTTTTATTAAGTGAACTTCCTGAAAATCAATCCAGAATATTCTTCACGGATAATGGGAGTACAGCAGTAGAAGTTGCCTTAAAAATGTCCTATCAGTACTGGAAAAATCAGGGCATAAACAATAAAACGAAGTTTTTGGCATTTGAGGGAGCTTATCATGGAGACACTTTTGGTGCCATGTCTGCAGGTTCTCGTTCTGTGTTTACCAATACTTTTGAAGAGTTGTTTTTTGAAGTCGATTATCTGGATTACCCTGCCATAAAGGATAACATTGATATAGAAACGGCAGAAAATGAAGTTTTAAACAAACTCCAAAAGTTGGTATCAGATTCTGATCAATATGCCGCACTCATTATTGAGCCTTTGGTGCAAGGAGCGGGAGGGATGAATATGTGCCGGGCTGAGTTTTTGCAAAAACTTGAAGTGATACTCAGAAGTAATAATGTGCTGCTGATTTACGACGAAGTAATGACCGGCTTTGGAAGAACGGGAGATTGGTTTGCCGCACGTGCTTCGGAGACATCGCCTGATATCATTTGTATGTCTAAGGGTATAACCGGTGGCTTTATGCCCTTAGCCGTTACAAGTACCAACGACAAAGTGTATGAGGCGTTCTATGATAACGATTCATTTAAAACGCTATATCATGGGCACAGCTATACCGCAAATCCACTGGGATGTGCAGCTGCGGTAGCGTCCTTTCATCTGACCAAAAAGGCTGAACCAATTTTTCGTAGTTTTTCAAATCGATACAGGGAGTTTATTGAAAGTCTGAATGAATTATCAGGACTTCGGAATATTAGGAATACCGGAACCATTCTGGCTTTGGATATAGTTACAAATAAAGAAGATGGATATTTGAATCCGATTGCAGACAGCATCAAAAAGGAAACGTATCAATCCGGTATGTTAATCCGCCCTTTAGGCAATACTGTTTATTTGATGCCACCTTATTGCATTACGGATGATGAACTCAATTTCGCATTTGAAAAACTCCTTACGATTTTAAAGAAAGTCGTCGCTTAAAGATGAACATCGCAAAAATTCTGATAACGCTTGGTATAATTCTGGTAATTGCAGGTTTACTCTGGCCATGGATTCAAAAACTGGGCTTGTTTCAGTTGCCCGGAGACATCAGAGTAGAGGGAGGTAACACTCGTTTTTACTTTCCAATAACAACATCTATCATACTAAGTGCAATTTTGACTCTCATTTTTTGGTTGGTGCGGCGGTTTTAAAAAAGAAAGCCGACTGTTATCACACAGCCGGCCGGAAAACATGAGGTCAAATATGTTTTTTTATAATGTTAATTCTATATACTGTATTACTTACGGTTTTGTTTCAAAAAAAGTCTAAAAAATTCAAAGGTTTAATGAGAATTTTCTAAAAGTGATTGAATAATCATAGACTGTAGAACTTATTACACCACATTACAAAATGAAGGTATTATACATTTTCCCACATCCCGACGATGAATCTTTCGGGCCCGGTCCTGCAATTGCGCAACAGCGCGCCGAAGGGCACGAAGTTTATTTGTTAACACTTACCAAGGGAGGAGCCACCAAGCAACGATTTAAAATGAATCTCTCCGTTGATGAAATGGGAGAGGTCAGACACCAGGAAATGCTAGCGGTAGAAAAAGTACTCGGTTTAACAGAAATGACCGTTTTAGATTTACCAGATAGTGGCCTTAAAGAGATGGATCCCAGGAAGATTGAGAAGGTTATTGCTAATGAAATACTGAGAGTTAATCCTCACATTGTGGTTACCTACGCAGTACACGGAGTAAGTGGCTTTCACGATCATTTGGTTACGCATGCCGTTGTAAAACGAGTCTTTTGCGAATTGCGTGAACAACAAACCGGTATAAACCTAAGGCGATTGGCTTTTTACACTATTGGCGAAACCAAAGAGGGCGGTTTCCGACTCGAGGCTTCCAGTGAAGAAATGATTGATTGTGTAGTAAACTGTTCTGAAGCTGCTTTCCAAAAAGGGTTCGATGCTTTAGACTGTTATGTTTCCTACAAAGAAGTGATTGAGAGAAGCGCTGTGAAAGATAAACTAACCCCTAAAGTTACTTTTGAGTTTTTTCAGGAGGATGTCAAACCCCCTTGCAGTTCTATCTTTATGGGTTTACGGGTTTAGTAACTCTCGAAACAAGGTTTTTGGTCTGCCAAACTGCGGCCAGAAAAGGAGTCCATGGACAAGAAGCCATTATGACCAACTCTTCTGAAAAACTAGTTTCTTCGCTGAGAAATCGAAAAACTTTATCAAACCCATTTTTATCAAAAAGATTGAAAAGAATAAATTCTGCTAATTCCGGTTTGTTTGCGATAATGTGCAGAATCAACAAATCGTAATATCTAAAACGCGAGATATTCGCATCCGGCGATACAAGTTGATTTGATGAAATAAGTTTTTCTGCGATGTAATTTGCCTGATGCAGACTCCTTTTAAATGTATATCCGGTACTTGCTTTGGTAACACCACCAGCCGTTCCAATATTGAAAATTCGTTTTCCTTCAGATACAGGCATCACACATTCGACCATTGGTATTACGCCAAATTCAATTCGCAAAATCTTGAAATCATCAGAGGTGAGATTATATTTTTGCTTTAGATAGGCAATTATCTCTTGTTCATAAATCTCTATTTCCAGAACATCCGGGGTGAATAAGGTAAACTCAACGAGTCCCTCATTTTCGCTAAAGGGGAGTTCATACATAAATGAGAGACCACCTTTTTGCGGTACGTCGAAGTCCATTAAGGTAACTGTATCTTCCTTGAAAATGGGCTTTTTAGATTGAATTTCCCATCCCAAGAAATGCTGCTTCAAAGCATACTCAGAGTGCTCATAAAAATCAGCAGGCGGCTTAATGCTTTGATAGATGCAATTTGCCTCAAATTTCCCGATGTCCGTTTCCACCCAGGCTTTTTCCGGGTCTTGCCCTGTACTAACCACAGAGGCCTCAACCAAAGTGAAATTTGATTGCTCAGATAGAATATCCAGTGCGTGTTTTTGTAATTTCTCAGAAGAGAGGCATTGATAGAATTGGTTTTTTGTTTCTGAAAAGTAGTCTTTACCGCCTTGATGTACACTGAGTTTTGACCAGTGTTTTTTTAAAAGATTTCCATCAAACAATAACTCATCAGACCAAAAACACCATGTTTTATCATTTTTGGGGGATAGAGACTGATCCAGGACGAGTACGGAACCCTTGTAACCTTTTTCTATAAGCGACAACGATAATAATAATCCTGCAGCACCGGCACCTGAAATAATAATGTCGTAGCCAGTGCTCGTACTCATATCACCAGCCTCTGACAGGTTTCCAGCTATCCAGGATTTTTCTGTCTCCCATATTCTGCACTACGATAAAATGCTCATGCAAAGCGGCAGTAAGGCAGGAGTGATTTGGCATGATAGTTAGGAAACTACCCACAGGGTATTTCTCAAAGTTGATTGGCTTTTCAGATGTGATAATGCCATGTTCCTGAGATAACTTGGTAAGTTGAAGAGAATCGTCTTCCATAATCTTACCATAGGTTTGGTCTTTTCTTACATGCGTTGCACCAAGGTCTTTTGATAAAGCCAAAGCACCGGCATCTATCAAAAGTGTATTTCTGTCTGGATATCTGGCGATGACTCTGGTCAATACAAAGGCAGAAACTTGATCTTCTGTGCAGGTTCCGATATCAACCTGAGTGCGATCAAAAAACACATAATTTCCGGGACGTATTTCGTTAACAGAGCCAAAATCTTCGAGAACAGAACAGCCGGGAGTATCTCCAATACTGATAATCTCCGGCTCAATATTTTCTTTTTTAAGAGCGACAAGAGCTTTCTCGATATTTTGAATTTCCAATTTTGCCAATTCTTTGGCTTCGGCTGAATTTTTAGCTTGATAAGTATGACCGCCATGGGCCATAATTCCAACAAAATTGATGTTCTTAGCAGAAATTAATTGCTTGGCTAGTTCAATTAGTCTTTCAGATTCAGGATTAGCACCCGCACGATTTGCTCCGGTGTTTACCTTCAGAAATACATCAAATTCTAATTCATTTTCTTCCCCAAAAGCATCTATGGTAGCAATGGTGTCCGCTTCATCAGTAACTAAACGGAATTCTTCAGTTATTTCCATCAAATCCACAATTTCAGGCAGTTTGTCTGCGGTTACCGGGAAAGCATAGGTGAGGCTGTCAAAACCATTTTCAGCGTAATACCAGGCTTCTGCAAGAGTGGATACCGTTATACCGAATAGGCGTCCATTTCTCTGATATTCTGCACCTTTAATAGTTTTATGCGTTTTGACGTGCGGACAAAATTCTAAATCCAATCGGTCGGCTTTATCGGCCATAGTTTTGCAGTTTCTTAAAAACTGATCGTAATCGATTAAAAGAGAGGGGGTGCGAAGTTCTTCGTATTTCATAGCGTAGTTGTTAGGTTTGCTGTAAAATACAACAAGAGTGCCTCAAAAGAATTAGTGAATTGGAAGCATTGCAACTATTTTTTCTCCCTTATGAGGAGAAACCGCAGTGTACCAATTATTATCCCATTTCCATGAAACAACGTAGGTATCATCAAGGGGAAGAATGTGATAATCTTCAAATTTTTGGCAAGCGTCTATAGCTTCTTCATTACGATGTATATGAGAGGCAACTGAGTCTAGGTTGAATGCAAAAATGAAAATTGGTTTTTCTTCTTCTAAAGGTCTATATCGCAGAAGTGGTGTTTTGTGATTCCCGGCAAATTCAGTGTAAAAGAGTCCTTCAAATTCAGCCCCAGATAGATATGGAACTGTAAGATGCTTTCCGTAGTGTTCAATTATAATGTTTTCGGCTTCTTCCAGACTGATGTTAGTGAATTGCGGTTCCGGGAAATTCAGTTCTTTATGGTTTTGATAATGAATTAAGCTGATAGGCTCCATGTAGACATCATCTTGGATTACTGATTTGTCATATCCAAATTGGTAAAATCCAAAAACTAAAAGAATGGAAGCAGCAAGGGCTATAAAGTATGACCGGAATCTGTTGTTACCTTGTCCTGATTTTTGATTAAAAGGGGATTTTTCGTCGTCAGGTATATCAACTAATCCATAATAATCGGGGAGCTTTTTTACGAAATCTTTAAGGTGGGATGGTGCGGATACCGGCTTGTAACTTTTTCTAATAAGATTTTTTATCCTCTTTTCAGATTCGTACATCTGTTGAACCTGAACATCTTTTTTGATGTATTCGAAAAAAGCAATTTTCTCTGACTGGCTGACTTCATTGTCAACCACAGGGGTAATTAAATCTATTGCTTGTTTTCTGTTAAGGCTCTTCATCTTATTGGTAGTAATTTTTTAGACTTCAATACCATTAACAGTAAATTTCAAAATAGTGTTCCAATGAAATTGCCTAAATTTGAACTAAAATACTGGTTTTTAGTTGGCTAGATGCTCTATTTAATAAGACTGATTTTTTTAGTGTGTAGCACACCGTCCTGGCTTTGTAAACGAATGATGTACATTCCGCTGGCAAACCTGTCGGCATTCCAGGTAAAGACATGTTGGCCTTGATGTAGGGTGCCCTGATGAAGACTCACTAATTCTCTGCCTAGTATATCATGAACAGTTAGAGAGAAGTTTCCTGACTGATGAATGTCTGCAGCTATATTTGTTATAGTATTAAATGGATTGGGATAGGCGCTCGTAATTTGTGATTGAGTCGGAATACTATCATCGTTCTCAGTACTGCTTATTTGCAGATATCTGTCTCTGGCTGCTGAAATATTACTGCGTAAATCCTCATACCCTAAACCCCAGGCAAGGATAAATACTTCCTTATGAGTTTGATTTTGAGCAAGCTGAACGGGAGCATGTGCTGCAACAACGGAAATGTCAGTACCATTACTATGGAATTGTGTGTTGAATCCACGTTGGGTGCTAATTTTTCCACCTCGCAGGGAAAGGGCTTTATCCCGCATCGTAAAACCATCCGAAATACCAAAGAAGCCTTCTGCACCGGAATTGTCAATCACGAAAGGTGTGTGAATACCACTAATAACCGATACTCCTAATAAAAAAGCTTGTTCGTCGGTTTCGTAGTTTCGGTGTTCCGCTACAAGCAGAATTTCATCTTCCTCGATATAACGACCAACGTTATTATTTTTTTTGCTTGGTAATGCATCAAAATCCAGAAATAAACCAGAAATAAAAGATGAGTAATTATTCTGGCTAGTATTCAGGTAGGAGTATTCCAGCAGCACGTATCTTTCATGCCCTATATCTCGAAAGGCGTAAGCCGTTTTGGTCACGGTAATTCCATATTGGTTGCTACCGGCATTTCCATCAGTAAACGTTACCCGAGCTCTGGTTCCCTCAGGATTGCTTAGTTCCTGTATGCGAAAAGGTTCTCTGCTTAGAAAATCTCTATCAACCAAACCGGGAGCAGCTCCACGAACTGCATTGGAAACAAAAGCATCTGAACTTCCTAAATTATTACCGAACATTAGTCCACCTTCAAAAAGTAGAGGCTTGTTGAAATAATCATCCCGGGCATCTAAGGTTTCGGAGCTTTCTCCAGGCAAAACAAATGGAATTCCATCGTCACCGCCGGGCCCATCAAGGAAGCCAATCTGACCTTCTGAACCAACGGTCAGGAAAATGCTATTGTCGTTAAACGTATAAAATGAGGGATTTAGAATTTCCTGAATGGTTCGGTAATACTCGGTTCCTTGCTCAAAAAGGAAATCCATTTTTAAAATAGCACGCAAATCAAATCTATCTAGAGCCTGACCGGAAACACGAAAGGGGATATCAACCAGGAGTAGAGAGTCTCCCTGAGCAATGGGCTCAACTGTTATTGAACTTTGTTGCGGAATCAGAATATTTCCGGGAGAAGAAAATTGAATTGTAAATGGGTCTGCAAGCCCAAAACCTCGTAGTAATAATTGAAGCTCTATATCCTCATTTGGCTCAAGTTGCCCGTTATTATTTCCACGAGTATCGGAAAAGCGATAATCGAAAATCTCAACAAAGGGAACCGGATTTCCTAAGGCAGATGGGGGATGAATAGAGCCTGTTCCTGTTTGAAATTGATGATCATTCATCGTTTGCATACTACGCGTAGTGGCTTGTATCTGAGCTCTGATTTGATCATTTGAAAACTCAGGGTTGGCAGCTTTTATTAAAGCAGCTAGAGCTGATACTACTGGCGCAGCCATAGATGTACCTGATGAATTACCATACTGGTTCTGAAGCAAAGTACTACGGATACCATTTCCCGGAGCAGAAACAGATACAAACGGACCGTAAGAAGAAAAGGCTGATTTTGTACCATTCAAATCGTTGGAACCAACGGCAATGACGTTATTGTAACCGGCGGGATAGTAAATTTCTGGGGTGTTAGCATTTCCGGCGGCAGCAACGACTAGAGAGCCTAATTCTGTTGCGTAATCAATTACCATTTCTGCTGCTCTGCTAAATCGAGTTGAACCCCAACTGCAATTGATGATATCGGCACCTTGTTCTGCGGCATAGATTACGGCTTGATAAGCGAACGGAATACCACTACCAACGCCATCACCTGATTTTAGTGCCATAAAACGAGTGTTATAGCCCAGGCTGGCAATGCCAATTCCATTATTGGTGGCTGCTGCTGCAATACCGGCAACGTGGGTTCCATGTGCATTTTGGGATGGTCTGGGATTGTTATTGTTTTCGAAAAAATCCCAGCCATGAATATCGTCAATGAAACCACTACCGCTATCATCCTGGCCGTTTAGAGTTTCGTTTGGATTTACCCACACATCAGGGAATAAATCAGGATGTTGGTAATCAACACCGGTATCTACAATCGCTATTACTATTGAACTATCGCCTTTGGATATTTGCCAGGCTGCTGTTGCATCAAGAAAACTTAGATAGGCTTGTTGAGAGAAATCCGGATCATTGGGCGTGTGAAAAACGTGGGGGACAGGAACGGGTTCCGCCCATTTGATTCCAGGCAATTTACGTAATTCCCTGGCGGCTTCTTCCGGATTAGTACCTGATTTGAGGAAGCCTTCCTGAATATCAAATACCCGATGCCGGGAAGTGGATAAAAGCCGAGTTTGATTTTCTTTGAAGGCCTGCTGAGAAGAAACAATGAACTCAGAAATTTTTGATTCTTCTATCGTAGACATCGAAAAATTCTGTTCCAGCATAAAATAAATGCGGTCACCTAAAATCTCATTGTGATTAACAGCAAACGCTTGTTGAGTTGCATCTACAGAATAGGGACGTAGAATCATCAAGATTGCTAATAAGCTCAGAAAACGTATCATTTTGATTCTTTTTGTTGTTTTTTGAGATACGGTTTTACCGCTTCGATATTTCTCTTCAGGCCATCAAATTTAGCTCTTTTTACTGCTGATTTCCTGAATAGTTCTCTGTATTCCTGTAGATTTAATTCTTCCCAATAATCGATGTCTTTGGAGACAAAATCATATTTTGGGAATAGTCGTTCTTCTTTACCTGTCTTTGCTTTTGTATTCCATGGGCAAACATCCTGGCAAATATCACAGCCATAAATCCAGGGAGAAAGTTGTTCATGAAATTGACTTGGGATTTCATCCCGAAGTTCAATCGTGAAATACGAAATGCATTTGCTTCCATCAACTTTGTAAGGTTCATAAATGGCATCTGTGGGGCAGGCGTCTATACATCGGGTGCAGGAGCCACAGTGGTCTGTGGTGGGGGAATCATAAGAAAGTTCAGCATCCAGAATAATTTCGCCAATAAAAAACCATGAACCGTATGTACGGTTCAAAAGATTGCTATTCTTTCCAATCCACCCGATACCGGATTCGGCGGCCCAGGCTTTATCCAGAACAGGGGCAGAGTCTACAAAAACACGGCCTTCAATATTTCCAATCAATTCTCTGCAAAATTCAAACAGCTGGTAGAGTTTATCCTTTAGTACAAAGTGATAATCTTCGCCCATTGCATATTTGGAAATTTTTGGATTCTTGGATTTCTCTTGTTGTTTTACCAATTCCGGTTGGTGATAACTACAAAAAAGAGAAATTACGGTTTTTGCTCCCGGGACTAGTTTTCTTGGATCAACACGTTTGTCAAAGTGATTAGCCATCCATGCCATACTACCATGACGATCTTCGCTCAGCCAGGTTTCCAATCTGCGCTCTTCTTTCTCGAGGCGCTTAGCTCTGGCAAATCCACAAGCCTCAAAACCAAGTCGGTAAGCTTCTTCTTTTATCTTAAAGGATATTTCGTCACGGTTCATAGTACTTAAAGGTAGTGAAGAATTGAAACAGTAACATAAAGCTTAACAGGCATGTTCTGATAATTCATTATTTAATGACTCAAAATTAAGGTGAATTTTATCAGAAAAATCATGGATAAAAACTTACAATTAGTTAGATATTTATTACATTGAGTCAGCAATTCAAAGCGAATTACTTGTTCAAAAATGAATTGTGTATACTTGTTTAAGGATAAATTACTTTTTTCAACATAGTTATGGATAGAAACCCCAATCCAGATTGCACCCTGTGTTCTGTTCGTCCTGAGATTTTTTCTGATAACTTAAAGCCGGAAGCTCTTGCTGTGTTATCGATGAAGAAAAGTTGTCGAAAATTCAAAAAAGGACAAATCATATTTCACGAGGGACAAAGAGCGGGTGGCCTGTATTGTATTAGTCATGGAAAAGTAAAATTGTTCAAAACCAGCTATGAGGGCAAGGAACAAATTGTAAGGTTATCCAAAGCGGGAGACATTCTTGGATACAGAGCCGTGATAGGTGATCAGCCGTACTCTGCATCTGCAGCCGCACTGGAAGAAACTCATATTTGCATGATTCCAAGAGATGAACTTCTCAGGCATATCACTCAGAATCCGGAAATGGCTATGTCTTTAATCAAGTTTTTGGGGAATGAATTGAGTGTAGCTGAGAAGAGGATGATGAACTTAGCTCAGAAATCAGTACGCGAACGACTGGCAGAGACCTTAATCATACTTAAAGAAACTTACGGCACAGAAGACGATCAGCAGACACTCTCTGTTGCGCTGTCAAGGGAGGATTTGGCGAATATCACCGGTACAGCCACAGAAACAGTAATTCGATTAATTGCAGATTTTAAAAAAGAGGGCTTAATCGATACCAGTGGAAAGAAGATTTTGCTTAAAAATGTACGTGGCCTCATTAATGAGGGGAACATACACGACTGATTTAGGCAAGAAGAAGCAAAACGGCTAGTATCAGGAACAAGATACCGCTACCCAGAATAATAAATGTATTCTTAGCACTCATGAGTCCTTTCTGGTAGTATCTGCGGTACTTAAAAGCATAAGTTACAATCAGGTATGTACCAATAACCAGTAATGAAATAGTAGCAAACCAGTACATTACTTTTCCGAAAGCTCCTAAAAACGAGCCACTCTGCATTAAGAGGTACAAAAAAGAAAGCATTATAATCACTCCGCGTTAAATTTTTTAGACTAGTAAATCTGAGCGTTCTAGCTCTAATATTTCCATCATTTCCTAGTATAAGTAATTAGTGCTGATAAGGAAATAGTAAAATTAAATATTTCTGTAATTAATCTTCGGGACTGAGGTTCGCTAGGGTTGAGCCCCAACTTCCGGAAAGACTGAAATCAATGACCCAGGGTATTTTTTTTAATATACTGTGAACTATCTCTCTTTGAACGCCAATCCCTTTTCCATGGATAATCTGAACTCGGTAAATTCCTTTTTCACGACACATCTCCAAATACTCCGGTACCAGGCTATGGGTATCTGAGGGCTGAAATTGGTGAAGATCTAGAACGCCGTTTATGGGATACTCTACGGGCTCCATGAATCCAGTTTTGTTATGCTGCCGGGGTACTTTAAGCCAATTTTTTGAGCAATATCCTCCATAATCATCATATTCAACAGAGATTCACTAAGTGGCATAACGGGTGATTCCATTAATCCACCAGATATACAACTCTGTACGTGCATGGCTTCAAACTGCAAACCAGGTCCTTCAATGGGCTGATTCTCACTTTCTGTATCTGATTCTGTGATTAGTGTGGCTTGCTCAGGCTGCCAAAACCTTGGGTGAACAATAATTCTACCGTTCTTTCCAGTTATGATTGCCTGGTTTTCCATATTTGCAGCAAAGGTGAATCGTGATGTAACCAGAGTAGAGCCAAATGCAAGAATCATGGCGGTTGTCAGGTCAGAGCCCGTTTGCGAAAGTATGGCTTTGGCGTGTGTCGTTTCCGGTTTTGTTTGTACCAAATGCGTTGCAAGTGCTATGGGGTAAATACCAATATCGTATAGTGCCCCACCACCGAGTTCTAAATCAAACAATCTGCTATTGGGATCGAAAGGCGCTTTGAACCCAAATGAGGCATCTATAGAAACCAAGTCTCCAATTCGGTTGTCTAAAATCCAAGACTGTACTGTTTGCATAACGGGTAGAAAATGCGTCCATAAGCCTTCCATCAAAAAACGGTTTTCTTTGCGGGCTGTAAAAATCAAATGCTCAGTTTGGCGGGCTGTCATACTAAGAGGCTTTTCACAAAGAACATGCTTACCGGCTTGCAGACACATTAAACTATTGGGATAATGCAAATGATGAGGCGTTGCGATATATACGATTTCGACATCTTCCAATCTTGTTATTGCTTCATAATTATCCAGTGCTTGAGGGATGTTAAATTCATTTGCAAACCTTTGTGCGCTTTTCTGACTTCGAGATGCCACTGCAACTAATTGTGCTCCCTCTACATATTTGAGAGATTCTGCAAAGGCACGTGCAATTTTTCCGGTTCCGATTATTCCCCAATTCATAAAGCCTCGCTGTAATTTAAACTATGATTTTGATGTGAAGTCATTCCAAAGTTGCTGGATATTGTATGACTCATAAATCTTTTTACCCGCAATATAGTTTTTGGGTATTGATGCCATCACAAGAGCCACATGGCCCGCCTCGATTGGTCTGCTATTTTTCATAGGACCAATCATTAATGGTGACAGTATACGTGCTACGATGTAGCCAATGACTTCCTTTATCCTGAATTCTTCCCGATCTCCCAGTAATCCGGCAGGGCGGAATATAAGCAGGGAGTGAAATCCCAAAGATTCTAATTTTAGCTCGAGTTCGCCTTTGGTTTTTAGGTAAAAGAAACGTGATTCCGGGTCAGCACCAATAGAGGAAACCAGCGCAAAAGTTTCAGTATTATTTTCTTTAGCAATTTTAGCTGCTCTTAGAGGAATCTGATAATCAATGGCTTTGAATGCTTCTTTAGAACCAGCTTTTTTTAAAGTAGTGCCAAGGCAGCAAAAAACAATATTAGCCTTAAGTAGATTTCGATGTTGCTCTAATTGTGCGAAGTCGAAAAGATGTTCTGTTAGTTTAGGATGAGTGACACCACAAGATCTGCGGCCGACAACTACGACCTTTTCGTAATTATCTAATTCTAGAAGATATTGTAAAAGGTGTGAACCGATTAAGCCGGTTGCTCCTAAAACTAATGCTGTCTTTCCCATCTAGTATATTTTTTAGTGTAAACTTTCCCACCACTGGGGTTGATCTTTCAGATATTTATCAAACCAAGCCATAATATTTCGCTTCCAGATACGATATTTTCTGTAATCAACAATATGGTGATCCTGATCATCTACAGCAAGAAATGCTACATCTCTTTCAAGCAATTTTAAAGCAGTAAACATTTGAATGCTTTCGCCCGGGGGGACATTGGTGTCGCTCATCCCTGTAACCAGTAAAAGCGGTGTATTGATTCTGTCTGCCCGGAAAATGGGACTCTGACCGACGTAAATATCTTCTCTGTTCCAGGGGAATGAGTTTGCTGTTGCGATAGCACTGTATCCATATCCCCAAAAACCTTCTCCCCAATAACTGGTGATATTTGAAATGCCGGCATGAGAGACTGCTGCTGCAAATATATCTGTGTGTGTGAGTAACAGCATAGTCATAAATCCGCCATAAGAAGCACCAATGGCTCCAACACGCTCTCTATCAGCATAAGGGTGAGCAT
>SKIC01000238.1 GCA_007116685.1 Balneolales bacterium | reverse complement strand
TAGCATCAGGCGGTTTATCCATTCCATCCACAGGAACCGATGGAACCGGCCACCGGTGTATTAAAAAGCTTGGACATTCCATGATTGGACCCTACCCGGCTCTTACTCCGCTTACAGGCTCACATCCCGGTTCTGAGGAATTGCCGGGTGTAAGCTTAGATGTTGAAGCCAGAGTACAGAATACTCCATTTTCGATGTCAGATACTCCTCGCTCCGGTTTTGTATTTACACATCAGGGATACAGCGGACCGTCTATGCTGGATTTATCGCATCACATCGTTCGAAAGCTGGATAATAAAGAAAAAGCCTCTCCAATCTTGGTTAATTGGGCTTCCAAATCGAAAGAGGAATGGCAGTCTGAATTGGAAGGCAAAGCAGTTGTACATAATGTGCTTCGCAAATATTTACCGAATCGTTTGGTAGATGCCTTGTGCAAAGAAATTGAATTTTCAAATCGCAAATATTCTGAATTGAAGCGAAGCGATAGAGATTTACTTCTGGAAAAGCTCACGGCTTACCCCCTTAAATCCGATGGACATTTAGGATACAAAAAAGCCGAAGTTACAGGTGGTGGTATTCCTTTGGAAGAAATCAATCCTGCAACTATGGAAAGCCGATTACTACCCGGTCTTTATCTCTGCGGAGAAATTTTAGATGTATTCGGTAGAATTGGCGGCTTCAATTTTTATTGGGCATGGGTAAGCGGGCGCCTTGCGGGTAAGTCTGTACGTTGATTATTCTCTTATATCGATTTAGCGGCATGATTAATATGGCGTAATCGTTAGATATACATGCAATTAAACTCCCTGATACAACATAAAAAGAAACTGCAACGCATGTTGAATGTCTGCAAACAAAAGCAGATGGCGTGCAAGTTGTATCTAAAAGAGGAGCCGGAGCATGTATCCCGAAACATGCTGCGTTATCTGGCTTCCCTCGAAGAAAATGTTGATGATAGCTTCATTAACAGTCAGCAGATTTCTATTGCTCTGGGTTCGATGGTCTTAATGATTCTTCTATTGACCATCTTCCCTGGTCAGATTGCGATCTTCTATTTCTTTGCTTTGTTTCTTTTTCTGGCTAGTGTTTTCCTTTTGCCATATTTAGCCAGCCGCAGGCACATCAAAAAAACAAAGGAGTTTATTTCCAATAAAGAACTGCCAAAACTACGCAAACAGATCAATTCCTTGCGTAATCAAATCAAAAATCTCACGCAGCAGATTGAAGCAGAACGGGCACGCCAAACAAGACAAAGTTCATCTCAATACAATGTCCCAAGAAGAAAAACCCAATTTGGTAAAAGAGAAGCTTTGTCCATTCTCGGCTTGTCGCAAGGAGCTAGTTTTGATGAAATAAAGCGCGCCTATCGTAAAAAAGTGATGCAATATCATCCTGACAAATCCTCAAATCTCTCCGAGGAAAAGCAACTCTTTTATCAACAGGAAACCATCAAGCTCAACAAAGCTTACGCTTATCTAAAAAACAGAGCTTAGTCCCCCGCCCAGGTGATCTTAACCAGGCGTACTATTCTGTCTCATCCTGACCCTTCTACCACTAAATTGAGACTGAATCAACTTCCACTGGGCACACATAAACGTGCTTTACCTCTCCCTTTCTTCGCCTAAGAGAAATCCGCGAGGATAGGTCCTATCATTGAATTGCCCTAAATCTCTCCCAATAAATTCATTAACAGTTATTCTTTTATAGACTTCCATACTAATTGGCTGTATTTTCATGGGCTTAAACCCGAATTGATGATCTCGATTAATAATACATTCTGAGATCGAAAAACATCGTATATGCACATTTTGAAATTTGGAGGCTCTTCTGTTGGCTCTCCGGAACGTATTCGCTTAGTTTTAGATATCATCTCCAAGCAAGCTGCCAAAGGCACTACCCATGTTGTTGTGTCTGCTTTTCAAGGAGTAACTGACCAACTCATCAACGCAGCTAAACTCGCTTCTGAAGGAAATTACGAGTATCAAAGTATTTTTGAGGATATTGAGAAGCGCCACATTACTGCGGTGAAAGAATTGGTGCCTGTGAAGCATCAAAGTGGCGTTTTTACCACTTTACGCGAGATGCTCAATCAACTGGAAGACCTCCTTCAGGGTTTATTTCTCATCAGAGAATTAACGCCTCGTTCACAGGCCTGTGCCTCTGCATTTGGTGAGCAATTATCGGCTTTTATCATCAGCGAGGCGGCCTCTGCGACGGGTTTACCTTCTCAATATTTGAACACTCAGAATATCATTATCACCGAAGGTAATTATCTAAAGGGGAATGTGATTTGGAATGTTACTCAAAAGAGAATTAACGAACATCTTGCCAATGCCAAAGAAGTTCATATTATCACAGGATTCTCAGGCTCAACGCATTCAGGCGAAATAACACTTTTAGGTCGTGGGGGTTCTGACTATACCGCTGCTATTTTCGGTGCTGCACTTAAGGTTGATAGCATTCAAATCTGGACAGATGTGGATGGCGTAATGACGGCAAATCCCAAGCAGGTAGACTGTGCTTTTTCTATTCCGGAAATGAGTTATGCAGAAGCACTTGAGATGTCTCATTTCGGTGCGAAGGTGATATATGCACCAACCATGCTACCTGCAATGAAGCATAATATTCCGGTTACCATTCATAACACGTTTAATCCTGAGCATTCGGGTACTATCATAGGCAAAACTACTACCCGGGGTTATTCGGGAATTCGCGGTATTTCGTCCATCGATGAAGTTGCTTTGGTAAAAATACAGGGAAGCGGACTTGTTGGCGCAACCGGTACCGCTACTCGTTTGTTCTCTACCCTATCTCAAGCCGGAATCAACGTAATTTTGATTAGTCAGGCTTCCTCAGAATATTCTATTTGCCTGGCTGTTGCCCCGGAAGATGCCGATAACGCAAGACATCGCATTGCAGATGAATTCCGAAGCGAATTAGATTCAGAATTGGTTGCAGAAGTAACCGTTGAGCGAAATTTATCTGTGGTTGCTGTTGTGGGAGACCACATGCAACACACTCCCGGTATTGCAGCTCGTGTCTTTCAGGCATTAGCAACCAATGGTATCAATATTGTAGCCATTGCACAGGGCTCTTCAGAACGAAATATTTCCATGGTAATGTCTAAACAGAATGTGGGTAAAGCATTAAATGCTTTGCATGGAAATTTCTTCTTAGCAGGCATCAAAACCATCAATTTATATCTGTCCGGAACCGGCTTGATTGGTAAAGCGGTGCTAAAAATGCTAGTTAATCAGAAAGAATATCTCGCTAAAAAATATCTTTTAGATGTGCGGCTTTGCGGGATTACGAACTCACGCCAAATGTTGTTAAATCAAGATGGCATTCATCTCGAAAATTGGGAAAAAGACTTGGATGGTAATGGCAATCAAGCCAATCTGACTGAGTTCATTTCCTCTATACGCGAAATGAATCTGCCAAACAGCATTTTTCTGGATTGTACGGCTTCTCAAGTTGTAGCAGATGCCTATCCGGAGATTTTAAAAGCGAGCATCTCTGTTGTTACTCCTAATAAAAAAGCCAATTCAACCGGTCAAGAATACTGGCAGGAATTACAAGAACTGGCACTTCGTCACAACGTGAAATTCTTGTACGAAACGAATGTAGGCGCAGGTTTACCGGTAGTTGAGACCATCCGTCATCAGGTGTCTACGGGCGATAACATCCACAGAATTGAGGGAATTTTAAGTGGTACGCTCAGTTATCTGTTTAATACCTATGATGGATCTGAGCCCTTCAGTAGCCTTCTGAAAAAAGCGAAAGAATTAGGTTACACAGAGCCCGACCCCCGTGACGATTTGAACGGACATGACGTTGCCCGAAAACTGTTGATTTTAGCCCGGGAGTCGGGATTTACACTGGAATTTGAAGATATCGATCTGGAAAATCTCGTTCCTGAAGCCGCTCGGTCCGCTTCTACTGTGGATGAGTTTTTCTCTTTATTAGAAAATCATGATGATGATTTCGCTCAACGTCATAAAGAAGCCGCTCAGGATAATAAAGTACTTCGCTACGTGGCTAAATTTGAGGATGGAAAGGCTGAGGTAAAACTGGAAAGTATTGGTACTGATCATCCTTTTTACCATGTAAGAGAAAGTGATAATATCATAGTAATTTACTCAGATCATTATCACACGCGACCTATGGTTATTTCCGGACCCGGTGCAGGTGCTGAAGTTACAGCTGCCGGCGTAATGTCAGATATTTTGAAAATCGGAAAATATGCTCTCTGATTTGTGGCTACCACCTAACTTCAAATTCCACCTTAATTTATTATGAAACGAGTTTCGGTTTTTGCTCCTGCCACTGTTGCCAATGTAGCTTGTGGTTTTGATGTTTTGGGTTTTTCGCTAAACGAACCCGGTGACGAAGTCATACTTTCCTTATCCGATGACAGCGGTATTGAAATCACTAAAATCACCGGAGATGATGGTCGTCTCCCGCTCGATGTTCAAAAAAATACCGGTGGAGTAGCCTTGCTGCACATGTGTGAGCATCTCAAATTTAGCGGTGGATTGAAAATGGAAGTCCACAAAAAAATGCCTATGGGTAGCGGATTAGGTTCTAGTGCAGCAACTGCAGTAGGTGCTGTAGTTGCATTGAATGAATTGTTGAATCATCCAATTGAGCGCAAAGATTTACTGCCATTTGTCTTAGAAGCCGAGCGCGCAGCCTGTGGTGCCGCACACGCCGATAATGCCGCAGCCTGTTTATTGGGTGGTTTTATCCTCGTACGCAGCAACGAACCTCTTGATGTTATTCAAATCCCTTTTCCGGATGATTTGTTTGCCGCTGTTATTCATCCACACATTGAAATTCGCACAGAAGACACAAGGAGAATTCTCCGAAAACAAGTCTCTCTTACCCGTGCAGTGCAACAATGGGGTAATTTAGGTGGATTTGTTGCAGGACTCCACCAATCCGATTACGATTTGATAAGCCGTTCCCTGGAGGATGTGATTATTGAACCTGTTCGCGGATTATTGATTCCCGGATTTGAATCCGTAAAAAATGCGGCACTTGATGCAGGTGCTTTGGGCTCCAGCATTTCCGGCTCGGGTCCATCAATTTTTGCTCTTTGCAGAGGTGAAGAAGCCGCACAAAAAGTTGGCAAATCTATGCAAAATAC
>SKIC01000010.1 GCA_007116685.1 Balneolales bacterium | reverse complement strand
GGAAATTCAATTTCCTTGGCTAGTTTATCCAAATCATCACTTTTTAGTGATTCTTTGAATTTCTCATAAAGCTGATAAGTAATATCGGCATCCTCACAGGCGTATTGAGATACTTCTTCCAAAGGCAAATCCGCAAGACTCTTCTGATTTTTCCCTTTTTTGCCAATCAACGATTCTATACTCACCGGCTGATACTGTAAATAATTCTTTGCCAGTTCATCCATGCTCAATTTTTGATTCGCATCAATTAGATATGCGGCAAGCATGGTATCAAAAATCTCTCCTTCAATTTCTACTCCTATATTGTTGAGTACGGAATAGTCAAATTTACTGTTATGAGCAATTTTGAGAGCTGAACCGGAGAATAAATCCGTGAGTGTTTTTTGCGCTTCCTCTTGTGATAAACCACGCTCTTGTTGCACTGGAATGTAGTAAGCCTCGTTTACTTTATTACATAAAGCAATTCCTATTAAATGATCACTTAAGGGATCGGTACCTGTAGTTTCGGTATCAAAACAAAAAGCATCGCTGTTTTTAAATCTTTCGACCACTTCCTCAGCAGCTTCCAAAGTCTCAATCATGATATATCGAGAGTCCGATTCTAAAATGGTTTTCAGTGAACTTTCTTCAATCTCTTCTACCTGACCACCAAATAAGTCCGCTTGATTGCTATCTCCTTTTTTCTTTTTATCCCGCTGTTCTTGAATCTCTTCTGCTTCGTCTTCTCCGGCGTACCTTCTTGTTAAACCTTTGAATTCCATCCTGCGATAGAATGTCCCCAACGCTTCCTTATCAGGGCCGTCCCAGGTTAACTCTTTCCAAGACGCAGTATTTGGCACATCCGTTTTTATGACAATCATTTCTCTGCTCAAACGTGCTTGATCGGCATTTTCCATCAAGCCTTCCCGAACCCTTTTAGCCTTGATGTTAGGTGCATCTTCAATTGCGGCTTCAAGAGAACCATATTCTGCGATAATTTTTGGCGCTGTTTTTTTGCCAACTCCCGGAACTCCTGGAATATTATCACTTGTATCTCCAATAATTGCAAGCACATCAATCACCTTTTCGGGAGGAACACCAAAGTATTTTATAACTCCCTCACGGTCTATGATATCAAAGCCGTCACCGTTATTTAAAGGCTTGTACATGGAGATATTGTCGCAAACTAACTGCATATAATCTTTGTCGGGCGTGACCAGATACACATCCACGTCTTCGTTTCTGGCGCCATGTGCTATAGTTCCGAGAATATCATCAGCTTCAAAACCATCCTGCTCAAAAACCGGAATATTATAAAAGGACAATAGCTCTTTTAAGACAGGCATCGCCGCACGTAAATCATCCGGTTGCGGAGGACGATTCGCTTTGTAATTTCTATCCATCTCATGCCTGAATGTTGGTGCGCTTGTATCCCAGGCAACGGCTATATGAGTGGGTTGTTCTTTATCAAGTAAACGCTCAATGGTATTGGCAAAACCAAATACAGTTCCGGTAGGTAAACCTTCTGAATTTTTAAGTCTTGAATTTATAAATGCAAAATAAGCTCTGTAAGCAAGTGCAGTACCATCCAGAAGGAAAAGTTTATTAGGTTTTGACATGTAAAAATAATTTGTGTCTGTAATTATATAGTCGAAACAGGTGCTCAGAAAATATCATTTCTGAGCGTAACTATTCATCTTATTAGAAATTGTTTTCTGAGATAGATTTCTTAAGTCTATAAAAAAGACAAAGGCCCCGCTATCAACGTTGCCTTTGTATTCAACACAATGCCTGCCCCACTTATGGGACAGTTTTGAGTGCAGCTATGTGTACTTGTTCAGGGATAAAAATCTATCGTGAGCTGGAATCAGAGAGTTGGAAATGGATGGTAAGCGTGTACTCTACTCGTACTGCTCTACCGCGCTGGCGTCCGGGGGTGAACTTTGCCTGGCGTACAGCTGCAACAGCTGCTTCATCCAAGCCACCGCCTACACCTCTTACTACTCTGGGGTTCAGTACGTTACCTTGTTCGTCTATCACAAACTGTACAACCACTCTTCCCTCGATTCCTGCTTGCCGTGCAATTTCAGGATATCTAAGATTTCGATATACGGCTTCCATTCCTCCCACCAATTCAGGCATATCTTCTACGAAGGTAAAAACTTCGGGTGTATCATCTTCGTCAGCTGGTGGTGGAGGCGGTGGTGGCAGTTCAGCCATATCACCTAAATCCAAGTCCGTATCTAAATCAAAGAATTCGTCTTCTACGATTTCATCGTTTGGTACTGCCACCGGTGCAGCCGGTCTTTCGGGTGGTGGCGGTATAAATTCTTGTTGTGTCTGTATAATATCTTCCATTTCGATAATATCCTGAGCGCGCTCTTCATAGGATATTTCAACTTCAGGACTGAAGTTTATTCGAAACATGATATTCATTATGAGAAGCGTCAGTACAAATCCAATCTGAAGATTTATGAAATAATACTGCTTTATATCCGCTTCGGGCTTTTTGTTTTTTATCAGGCTAATTGGTTTCATTGCTTATTCCTGCCTCAAACTTAGCTGTTGAATTTTATATTATATTGAATTTTATGATGTTCAGCCGGAAATCTAGTTTTTTGATTCCCTGTGTTGATTTTGCTGCTGACTCTTTTGCTTTATCATTAACGCTGCCAGAGAAAAAATCTGGCGTAGACTTTGAAGTAATTTTTCCCATACTCTGTTGCTGTACTCATTTTTGTATTTCCCTAAATCAAGCTTCTCTAATCCACTTGCTTCAAGGTGTTTTGTTAATAATGCATCCATAATAACCTCCATTTTCTGAGCATATTAACCACAACATCGTCTGATGTCACCCTAAAGTACAAAGCGCTTCCACTACCTGTTATGACAGCAATCAGAACAAAACATGACTTTTATCATGTTTTATTAATTACCGCCCAAACATCGTGTACTAAGGTAATAAAATAAAATTATTTACCTAAGTCCAACGTTCATCAACAGCCGTATTTTTTGCTTGGCTTGCAACCATTTTTTTCTCTTGATTGAAATAGAAATCCAAACGCCCTAAAACAACTCCGGCATGGCCAACTTGCGCTATTACTGTGGATCTTCCACTGTCTTTCGTGATAATGTCGGGCCGCTCAAGTAATGTATGTGTATGTCCACCAATTATCAGATCGATACCATCTACTTCTCTGGCAACAATACTATCACTTACTTGGCCATGATTGTATTCATAACCCAGGTGGCTCAAGCAAATTATCATATCACAACGATGGGTATTTTTTAGGCGCCTTACCATTTGCTTTGATACTTCAACAGGATCTTTATAGGTAACACCTCTGTGCAATTCCGGCAATACAAGGTTTTCAAAACCAACTCCGAGTCCAAAAATACCAATACGAATACCATCCAGTACTTTTATGATGAATGGATCAATAAAACGCCCCATTGTAGTAGAACCAAAATCGTAATTGGAAGAAACGAATGGAAACTTAGCGTTTGGTGCAACAGAGGCAAATCCTTCAATACCATTATCAAATTCATGGTTGCCAATTGTTGTAGCATCATAACCCATCATAGACATTATTTCAAAATCCAGAGCCCCATTATAAAAGTTGAAATAAGGGGTACCCTGAAAAACGTCTCCAGCATCCAGTAGTAAGGTATTAGGGTTTTCAAGGCGAACTTTTTTAACCAGTGTGGCTCTTCTCGCAACTCCACCCAAGCCACCATACTGTGGCGATTCTTCAGGAAATGGTTCTATCCGAGCGTGTGTATCATTGGTATGCAGAATGGTAACTTTTTTTAATCTCGATGCGTTTGAAAACCCTAAACCAGGATTAAAAGTGAGTAAGCCTGCGCCTAATAAAGAAGCTTTAAGAAAATCTTTTCTATCCATGCTTATCCTCTGAAACGATTATCAATTCTTGGTTGGATTTTTTCACGCGAATAAAAGTGATCAATAATGGCATCTCTGATTAAAACCGGCAAATCATTTCTACTCAATGGATTCCATAAAGTAGGCACGCATCCCCCACCATCTGCCATCCAGTTATTTGTGGCAACTGTATAAATTCTATCCGGCTGTACTTCTCTGGAGCCTATCAGTACATCTGCTGCTTTTCCATCATGAATCCTCATTCTCATACCACTGATGGGTTCTCCTCCACAGGCAGCAAGTTCATTGGCCATTTGCAAAATCTGCTCTCCGTTTAATTCCAAAACAGCAATTATATTGTCAAATGGCATTAATTCGTACACCATACCTACTGAAATATCTCCCATAGGCAATGGAATTCGTAAACCACCATTATTTAATACCGCAATATCTACATTTTCCCTCATTTCGCTTGATGCTCTGCTACGTGTTAGATCAGCAATTAAATTACCCAGCGCACCTTCGGGTTGTCCACGTTCAAAAGAGCCTTCTGCAGTAGTGATTATTCTTCCCATCTCCTGTTGCAGATTCTCCACATAAGGGGCTATGAATTGGGATATGGTTTCATCATCTACAAGTGAAGAATCAACTTTTTGGGATAAAAACTCTGTTTCTGATAAGCTATGCTTGGTAGCATCCTGAGTGGTCTGACATGATGAAATAAGAAATAAAAAAAAGACAATAAGAAGCGTTTTTCTCATAATTGAATTCATTCAGACAGATTTTTACTAGAGGTTTATTGTTGATTTAATCGATTCATCAACATCTGCTGGAAAGTAATGACTTTCAGATTATCTGGCACATTTATTTCAGCATTGGCTACCGTGTATTCTCTGAACTGCTCAAATTTGACAAGCTCAGTTAAAGCGTAGTTGTCGTATCTCTCTACCAGTAATGGAGTCTGTCCATCCCGCATCCATCTTTGGCTTGGCATTCCATCAAGAAAAGGTAACTCTGCAAACCAAGGCTCCGAAATCATTCCCCATGATAGTGAAATATCCGATGTTACCCAAATATGATACTCTTCTGCTACTTCGGATGACTTTGCAATCCACTTGGTAGCAGTATAATTGTCAATCTGTTTTACTTCATCGGTAGCATGCATCTCAAATTCAGGATTATCAGCCCGTATTTGGGCTTGATTCCCGCTATTTTGCATGGATTGCATCATGTTACCTAAAGCGAGTAATTGCTGTTTGCCCAGAGAAAGTGCATTAT
Source organism: Balneolales bacterium (assembly GCA_007116685.1). GTDB lineage: Bacteria > Bacteroidota > Rhodothermia > Balneolales > Natronogracilivirgulaceae > SKIC01. Next base: position 47 of record SKIC01000010.1, on the reverse strand, counting down.
CTCTACCCACAAAAACGATATCCTGACGATCATTACGGAATAAAATC
>SKIC01000185.1 GCA_007116685.1 Balneolales bacterium | reverse complement strand
TTGGACTTCAAGCAATGATTTCCATTCGCCTATCCCACCACACTCATAATGAAGTTGAGGGTTTTCGAGATTATGCCATTTCTATCCCGGAAGTTATTCGCTTATTTCACGTAGCCGGCTCTGAGGATTTTCTGGTGCATGTAGCTGTAAGAGATGCCACTCATTTGAGAAACCTGGCCATGAACGCTTTTACCACCAGACCCGAAGTAGCTCACATAAACACTTCATTGATTTTCGAAATGGTGGACAAAGGCAAGTATCCTACCTATTTGGAGTAAGCCAATGATTCATGTAACGAAAGCATCAGGCGAACGGGTCCCTTTTAAAGTTGACAAGTTAGAAGATTCTCTGAAACGCGCCGGAGCTAATGAAGACATCATCAATCACATCACCTTTACCATAAAGGATATGATGTATGATGGCATTAGCACCCAATTGGTGTACGAAACCGCATTCCAGATTTTGAAACGCTCTTCGAAATTATCAGCAGCGCGGTATTCCATCAAAAAAGCCATTCTGAATATGGGTCCCAGCGGATACCCATTCGAAAAATTTATTGGCAGAATTCTACATTTCCACGGTTTCAAAACGGAAGTTGGTGTTCGTCTAGAGGGAAAATGCGTAACTCATGAGATAGATGTTATCGCTGAGAAAGACGATGCTTTTTATCTGGTTGAGTGCAAATTCCATAATCAGATGGGTAAAAAATCTGATGTAAAAACACCTCTATACATCCAATCCCGATATCTTGACGTCGTTGAACATTGGTCAAAATTACCAGGACACGAAAACAAAAAGCATCAGGGTTGGATAGTAACCAATACGCGTTTTACAGATGACGCTCAAAAATATGGCACTTGCATAGGATTACGAATGTTAAGCTGGGATTATCCTCGTAAAAACAATCTTAGGCATTTTATTGATCGTGCGGCTCTTCATCCCATTACTTGCTTAACCAATCTAAAACAGGCTGAAGTTTCGAGAATAATGGATGAAGACATACTTCTTTGCAGAGAACTTATTCAATATCCGGACATACTACAGAAAGTCGGAGTCCCTAAAAGACGTATAAAAGATATCATTTCAGAGGCCGAAATTATCAGTCACACCCCACGATTTTTGAACGGTGATCCCGAAGAAAATCAATCAAACTAAGTCGGAGATTCTACTTCACAAGTAGCATTTTTCCTGTTTTGACTTCTGAGGAATTCTGCACTCGATACAGATACATGCCGCTGGATAATTGTGAGCCATCAAATTTAAAGGTATGCCAACCGGAAGTGTAGGTATTATTCGTGATGGTCTGTACTTTTCTGCCATCTATGCTGTAAACTGTAATTTGAATTCGATCATCATTTGGTAATCCCACCCGAAAACTCGTCGTTGGATTAAACGGATTCGGATAATTTGCACTGATGCTGAAAACCTCAGGTATACCCTCTTCAAACTCTGTGGATGTCGTTTCTGAAGCACGTAAAAAGACCGTTCGCCTTTGTGTGTAACTGCCATCAGCTTCAACAAATATGCGCACAGGAATAGTTGCCCCGATTTCGATATCCTCACTAACAACTACGCCAAAGGTTTTTGAAATTATGGATAAGGTATCCACAGATTGTAAATCAGCAAACTCGTGTACGGTTTCAATGCTAACTCCCTCAACCGAGGTTTCGAAATACATGCGTACGTTTTTAGCCTCATGTTGACCAATATTTACCAAATCGCCTCCGGTGAATCGTACGTTTGTCTGCCGGCCGGGAATAACTTGCGTATCCGCAAAAGCCAGACGATCAAGCATTACGTGGGGTCCCGCATAATAAGCCAGTAACTTATTGGCTGATAGATTTTCCTGAGCTAAAGGAACAATTCTAGATGGCAATGGCCAAAAGAAATCTTGAAAAGACCCTACTTCCGGTGTGAATGCGAATATGTGGCCTTTGTCCTCATTTTCGAGATACATAAAATCATCAGAATTACCTCTGGTGCTGTAATTCACCGCCTCAATATCCAAACCGGCGAAATAATCATTATCTGCCGTCATGGCTTCTGCGTAGGCAAAATAAAGCAAGGAATCAGGTGTTGGTTCTTGGCGAAATCCAAAAGGATAAATCAAAAGGTTGCTGAAAGTGTGATAATTGAACGCCGTTTTGAAATTATTACGCTCAGTGAGATCCCTCAAAGCTGCTGTTTCTGGTTCGCTGAATGGCGCAGTGCCTCTGTAAGTTTGAGATCCGGGAATAGTAGATGAGCCTCCCAGAGGAGAATCCCAGGCTTCCATTGGCCCGAAATTCCGATTCAAATCCACACCAATTGAGCCACCATTATTCACTCTGCGATTTCCCCGAAACATCCCACCACCATTAGGATGTGTCGTTTCATTATAGAAGTATCCATCAGGATTTATTATTGGAACCACGGTCAATTTTCGATTATCAAGAATAAATGTGGCTTCAGGATCTTCACCATATTGCTCTAACAACCACCACATATAATATAAAACGGTGCTCAAACTCCCCGGCTCTCGTGCATGAATCAAAGAAGTGTACAAAGCCTGAGGTAAATCCTGATCTGCATTTGCTGTTAAAATCCATTTGTAAATCGGCCGACCTTCGATAGATTCTCCAATCTGTATTTTATCACTGATTAATTCAGGATAGGCTTCCACCATGGATTCCAGATTTTCATAAGCCTCAGACAATGTTAAAAATCCCCCCATAAAAAAAAAAAAAAAACCATCGGGAGCATTCATCGCTTCCATATCCAAAAGTTCCATATCCGCAGCGGCTCTCTCGGCGTAGTAGTTGGAAACATCCTCAATCAAAATGGAAAAAGACGCGCCAGACTCCCGTAATCGCTCTAAGGCATCTTGAGAAATTTCTGCTATAAAATAGTCTCGTCCCCGATGATAATGATCAAGCCCAAGATCAATTGATTTTACTCTTTGGATATCAGACTGCGAAGGCGTGTAAACCTTTACCCTTGAGTAATTTGTATCAGACTGGGCAAAAATTTCGAGAGAAAAAGCTAAAATCAAAGAAGAAAAAAGAAGTGTAGTAAAAAATCGCACAATGTGTTTTTTGTTGAAAATGATGTCAAAATCTCTGCTTTTTTATCCGCTTTTCCAAATCAGATGAGATCTGAGCATATCGCTTTTGTGACTAAATTCTTTTTTCATTTGTGCGGCTTCGAATTATAAGTAAAAATCGTATCTTTGGAGTCTTGTTAAAAAAGCAAAATACAACTGAAACGCAGTTGTGTAATCATTTCAATAACATTCAAACATGGCGAAGAACTTTTCCAAAGAAGAATTAGAAACCGATGTGCTGGTAACCGGTTATGCTAAAGCTATCGCATTTTACAAAGACCACACCTTAAAAATCTATTTAGCGATTGCCGCAGTTATCTTAGTTGTAGGCGGTGGATTGGCTTATTATTTAATTACGGAACGTAACGAAGCTCAATCACAGGAAATGCTGGCTTTTGCTGAGCGTTATTTTGAAGCCGGTGAGTACGAGTTAGCTCTTTTCGGTAATCCGGATGCAGGTCACGCCGGTTTGGTTGATATTTCCAATCAATTCCGCAGAACAAGTGCCGGAAACATTGCAAGTTACTACGCTGCCGTTGCTGAAGTTCGCATGGGTAACTATCAGGAAGCCTTGATTTATATTGAGCGATTCAACCCTCCTTCCGGAATTTTAGGCGTTGGACCTGTTTCCCTACATGCTTCCATCCTAGGTAGCTTAAGCCAATATGAAGAAGCAGCCAGAATGTTCGAACGTGCCGCTAATTGGGATGTGAATGAATCTACCACTCCTCAGAATCTGCTGAATGCTGCTCAGGCATACTACGAAGCCGGTAATTATGCTAAGGCAAAAGAATTATCTCAAACAATCGTTAAAGATTTTCCAGACAGTCCGGCTGTTCAGAGTGCCAAAAATCTAAAAGGCATGCTCGCTGTGAGATAATCTCTCAATATCTCGTTTTTCAAAGCCGCTTTTCTTATGTTGAGAAGCGGCTTTTTTATTGGATTTATGTCTTGTTTTGTAATTCTATCTTCAGAGTATGAAAGTAATTGATGATTTTAACCCTTCTATTTTTGTACGACAAGCGGATGTGCAAACCGTTTGGCCAACGCTATTCAGAAAAGTAACTGGCTTTGATTATAAAAGAGAACGCATCAATACTCCTGATGATGATTTTTTAGATCTTGACTGGGCATATACTTCCGGAAAAACTAAAAAGCTCGTGATAGTATCCCATGGATTGGAAGGTAATACAGGCAGGCACTATGTGAAAGGCATGGTGAAACATTTTCTTACGCATGGATGGGATGCTTTAGCCTGGAATTTTCGGGGATGTAGCGGGGAACCCAATAGACAGGCTGGGTTTTACCACAGCGGAGCCAGTTATGATCTTCGAACGGTTATTAATCACGTGCTAAAAGCCACATCCTACGATCATATTGCTTTGGTAGGATTTAGTATGGGTGGAAATATCACCCTAAAATATCTTGGCGAAGAATCAGGATATGTCTCTTCCAGAGTCCGTTCAGCAATGGCGTTTTCTGTTCCGGTAGATTTGACCACCGCAGCCGTAAAAATGGCTAGATTCCGTTGCAAAGGCTACATGCAGTACTTTCTCAAGAAATTGCACAAAAAGATTAAAGCCAAACAAGAGCGTTATCCTGATCTATTAAATGATGACGGCTATTCTCAAATCAAAACCTTCAAGCAATTCGACGATAGATATACCGCTCCATTGCACGGATTCAGAGACGCCGAAGATTACTGGCAACAATCATCAGCATTAAAATTCATGACGCATATAAAACTGCCTACTGTACTCATAAATGCAAAAGATGATCCTTTCCTCTCGCTTCAATGTTTTCCTTCAGAAGCGGAAATCCGTAACGAAAACGTTCAAATTTTGGCTACAAAACACGGCGGTCACGTTGGCTTCTGGACGCAGTTCTCAAAACCATTCTGGTCAGAAAAAACGGCTCTGAAATGGAGTGATTATCATTCTGAGAAGTGATACAACCGTGAGAGGTCGACCACCATTGGGTAGTAAGTCGTCCTCAACTTCCGGAAATAAAGACAAATCGTCCTCGATTTATACATTGTCGCAGTCGTGGACGACTGAATATTTTCCCCGGGCATACGCCACGGCGCACAGGATACGCCACGGCGCACA
>SKIC01000281.1 GCA_007116685.1 Balneolales bacterium | reverse complement strand
CGTTTCTTCCCACAAAAAACCGGGTTCTATATGCGTAATACCACTTGATTTCATTTCAAACCGGTGAATTTCAGTTTCACCGTTTCGGAATCGGATTACTCCTATCTGAGGCTCAGCATCTTCTGTAAATAACGAAATCCTTAGCGGACCTTTTCTCGCAAGTTGATTATGAAAAAGCAAATAATGCGCTGCCATACTGTTTACAGAGCGTACGGTTAGGATGTCATCGGGTAGCGAAGAAAACGTTTGCGTCATGTTGGCATTGGGATAGAGCAATCTGTTTTCAAATCCAAAATCTGAGGGCGAACGATATCCAACTGCGACATGCCATAAATGCAATTCCAAATGATGTTCTGCCAGATGTTCTTGTTGATTTTCCAGTTTCTGTTTGATGGCATCGAGCATATCCAAACTGGTCTTTTGCTTTCTGGTTTGCCAAACTTCTCCCCAAAAATTCAGCCCGAATACTTCGGTAAAATAGTGCATCCAGGTGGCGTGGTGATAGGCTACGGGCGTGCTTTGCTGTGGATTTGAAAAAATAGAGTTCGAGCTGTTAATATCGTTTAGATAATCTAACACATTCGGAAACACAAAGTGGCTGGCCATGACGGCATCCATTTCCAGCCAATGTAATTCTCTGAATTCTCCCAAAGCAAAAAACTGAATGGCATGCATGATTTCATGAGCCATCGTGACTTTTAAAGCACCAAGCGCACGTCCATCCGGGTCGCTGTTTTCTGGTGGTGGTACGGTGGTGTTGCCTTGGCGAATTTCCTCAAAATTGCGATGCAGAATAATATGAGTTCCATTCTCTATCACCCCTGTAAATCCCAAATACGGAGAATCCCGAAAATAAATAGCGTATGGGGTTTGGGCGGATGTGAAATCCGGATAATTATTCTGCTCGATTAAGTATCGATACGTGGAATCGGCAAAAGTAGCGGCTTTTTCTATAAAATCTGGTGTGCCGGAACCGGACTCGTCATTGGGAGGAACAGTGTTTGAGCCACTGGTAACATAATGGAGTAAAAACCGGCCACTGGCGGATAAATAAGTGTTCCAGTCTTCCTGGTCGGCAACACGGAGACTAATTTCAGAACCTGATTTAAAACATGTATGCCGTTCGTTGGCAGTTACAAAACCCGTAATGCTAAAAACAAATAAGAATGCCGGTAGTAAAACCGCCAAAAATATATATCTGATGTTGTATGTAAACGGAGTGTGCAAACCGAGATAAAAAGCAGTATTTTTGATGATTACACCGCTTGTAACGAGAGATAACAAGTTTCGGTGTCTTCCAAGATTATCATACACATAAAGTACGCTTTTTTTAACAGTTTAACAGGAATATGGATTTTCAGGTATTATTGTATTATCACTTTCATGCAATTAGCGATGTAGAAGGCATGATTACGGCTCATAAAGAATTCGCCAAAAAACACAACCTGAGGGGTAGAATCTACCTTAGTGAGACCGAGGGAATTAACGGAACTTTGGGCGGTAAAAAGAAAGATACCGAAGCCTATATGGATTGGTTGCGTAGCTATGAAGGTTTTGCTGAAACCGAATTTAAAATAGACGAGTCGGATGAAAATCCTTTTGCCAAGTTTATAGTTAAGCATAGGCCTGAAATTGTTTCTCTAAAATCTCCTATCCCGCTAGATGTCGCAGAAGAAGGAATAAATCATTTAGATCCAACCGATTGGCGCAGAGTTTTAGAATCAGGAGAGGATATCCACCTTATCGATGTGCGGAATAATTACGAATCGAAAGTAGGCCATTTTGAAGGCGCTATTTTGCCTGACGTAGAGAATTTCTATGATTTCCCTAAATGGCTGGATGAAAACGAAGCCCAACTGGATAAGGATAAAAAGGTGCTGATGTACTGTACTGGGGGAATCCGCTGCGAAAAGTTCTCCATCCTGATGCGTAAAAAAGGCTACAAAGACGTGTATCAATTACATGGCGGAATTCTCAATTATGCCAAAAAAGAAGGCGGTGTGCATTATAAGGGGAAGTGTTTTGTATTTGATGATCGTCTTGTGGTTCCGGTTAATCCTCTTGACGACGAGCCGGTAAGTTTTTGTGAAATCACAGGCGATCCCTGCGATATGTACATAAACTGCGCAAATATGGAGTGTAACCGTTTGTTTGTTTGCACACCGGAAGGTGCAGAAAAAATGGAAGGTTGCTGCAGCGAAGAATGCAAAAACTCAGATTATAAGCGCCCGTTTGACGCCAATAACGCCTATGCCCCCTTCCGTAAATGGTATCATTACTTTGGAGATGAGTTCAAAAGCAGACAAGCATCTTCATCGTAAGGTAAGGCTGGTTGCTCCTTATCCTTTTACCTATCAAATGCGCATAAAGCGTGATGATGTAGGGAAAACGATACTCGACTTTTTGCATTCCAGACTCGGTTTTCGTAAAAAAGAGGAATGGTTACAAAGAATTGCTTGGGGATGGATTCAGCAAAATGAAATTACGGCAGAAGCCCATTTTGAGGTTAAAGCCTCGGATTCCATAACCTTATTTAATCCCAGAGTAATTGAGCCATCGGTACCGGATGAGGTTCGGGTTTTGGACGAAACAGCAGATTGGTTGGCTGTGTTTAAACCGGCGCCCATGCCGGTTCATCCCGGAGGCCGTTACTATTACAATTCCTTAACCGAGATTCTAAAAGAGATGGGTTTCCAATCGCTACATGTCATTCACAGATTAGATGCGGTTACTTCCGGGATTCTACTTTTTGCCAAATCTGCTGATTTTGCATCTAAAGCACAGCAGGAATTTATGGGCGATAGGGTAAGAAAAACATATTTGGCCAGAGTGAGTGGGCAGCCCAAGCAACAATTTTTTAAAGTGAATCACGGAATTAAGCGAAAAAAGAGTTTCGTTTTCGAACTTTCTGATTCTGTAGATGCCAAATCTGCGGAAACTCATTTTGAAGTAAAAAAATCCGATTCTAAGGAATCCGTTTTGTACTGCTATCCCATTACCGGCAGAACGCATCAGATTCGCTTGCATGCTCTAAAAGCCGGGTATCCCATATCCGATGATTATATCTATAATCCCCAAAGCGAAGGTTTCGGTGGCGAAATACAGCAACGTGGAATTAGCCTGATGCATACGGCTTTGGAAATCCCCAATCTAAAAATTCGACTAACCTGCGAGGATGATTGGTGATTTTTTCGTCTGAAAATGAATTCTCCTGCTTGTAACCAAACCATTTTTTCTGAAAAATCTGCGCAACTCAGCGATTAGACTGCGTAACTCTGCAAGAAAAAGTATCGTTTAGGTTTATGAACTTGAAGAAATCATTGATGATTAATGAATCGTATTAATGAGAAAGCGTAAGCCAACCAAAGTTTTTTGCATATCAAAACCGTACTTTAATCTTCCATGAACAGTCCGAAACACATAGTAACAGCCATAACTTTATTTAGTCTCTTTGGACTTTTGTTCTCAGGCTGTACGCTTTTTGATACCAGAGAACCTGAGCCACCGGATGCAGGTCCCGGAGCGCCATTTTTGCAACCTGACCGCCCGGAAATTGTACTTGAAAATCTCTCTAATGCCTTTGTAGCCGTAAATCTTCAAAATTATCTGAGATCCATTAACGAAAAAGATTTTCGCTACAGTCCAACTGTAACTGCTCAAAATGAAAACCCTGAGTTATGGGGAACCTGGAGCATTGAAGACGAAGAGGCCTATTTCAATAATCTTTCTTCTGCATCTCAAAGCGGAACCAATCACAGCCTTACTTTTAGCGATGTTGATACTGAGATTGTATCGTCTTCTGTTCAACAGATTACAGCTACCTACAACCTGACGGTGAATCACAATAGAAATACGCAGGGGGTTCCAACGCTTGCCGGCGGACAAGTTATTTTTTTGATGACTGCCGGTGAAGATGGCTTGTGGAGCATATCAGAATGGACAGACGTAAGTTCTTCAGGCACTTTTTCCTGGAGCGATTTACGGGCAGCCTTTGTACGTGGCTAATATCACTGAGCTCTTAGAATAAAATAATCCATTCCTAAGGGCGTTATTCATACAGCAACAATCGACAGGTTAATGTTACTCCGTGACTGTCGATACGATCACATCCATGAATAAGAGCTCCTTTATGATTAGAGGGGCTCTTCTTTTTTCCGGCAGGAATATATTTCTGACTTTTCTAAAATCATAGTGGCATTATTGCTTTTCACTCATTATCTATTAAGCTACAAATCAACGAGTTAATCGCAACGCAACGTTTTAAGCCATGATGATTCCCAAACTTTTGCTTCGTCAATTATACACCTATGCCAGCCTGAAAAATCAGGACAATGGTGTGAAGTTTTCTTTGAAAAACCGCCTATCAGATGTAACACTGACAGGAGTTGAAAAAATTGTTATATCTGGTATTGAAGTAGATTTAGATAAAGTCACGCTGGAGTTTGAAGGCAATGGTACCTTCAAACCGTCAGATATTTCCAAAGATAATCCGCTTGAATTTCCACTCAGGGCTATCGTTAATGTGTTTTCTGAAATTGGGAATCTGGAAAAGGGAAAACACGAATTGGAATTAACCTTCCGGGCAAAAACCTACGGGAAATTGAATTTTACCGTTGAGGATTCAATAAGTGATGAAGTTGATGGCCGTGTAAAAATCCCTTACGATAAAGAAGATGATTATTCTGAGGAGGCGATAAAAACTCGTCAGGAGTTTGTGGAAAAGTATAGCGGTAAAAAAATGGAGCATATTCCGCATTATTCCATTGACCCACATACTACTCAGGGAAATGTGGAAAATTTTACGGGTGTGGCGCAAATCCCTATCGGGATGGCTGGTCCGCTGAAAGTTCATGGCGAACATGCTAATGGCGAGTATCTCATTCCTTTGGCTACTACGGAAGGAACTTTGGTGGCATCCTATAACAGAGGTATCAAAGCGTTGAATTTATCCGGTGGCGTAACCGTATCAGTAGTTGGGGATTATATGCAGCGTGCGCCGGTATTTATCTTCGAAAATGCCAGACAAGGGCGCATTTTTGCTGATTGGATAAAAGACAATTTCGAAAAAATTAAAGAAGAAGCTGAGGCCACTACTTCTGTCGGTAAACTGGTGTATATCGATCATTATCTATCCAACCAATTTGTGTATTTACGCTTTAATTACCGTACCGGTGATGCTGCCGGGCAAAATATGGTTGGTCGCGCAACATTCGCTGCATGTAGTTGGATACTAGAAAATTACGAAGGTATAAAACGCTTTTATTTGGAATCCAATTTTGCAACCGACAAAAAAGCGTCCATGGTTAATGTGATGCGTACTCGTGGAAAGCGGGTTACTGCTGAATGTGTGGTTAAGCGGGATGTTTTACTTCAGCACATGCGCGTTGATCCGGAAAGTTTGCACTATCATGGTAAAGTGGCTACGCTTGGTGCCTTTTTATCCGGAGCGAACAATAATGGTGCTCACTCGCCAAATGCGATTACAGCTATGTTTATCGCAACCGGTCAGGATGTTGCGAATGTATCGGAATCATCCGCCGGAATTTTGTATTCCGAAATTACTCCCGAAGGCGATTTATATACCTCTCTAACCATTCCATCCTTAATTGTAGCCACTTATGGTGGCGGTACAGGATTGGGTACCCAAAAAGAATGTTTGGAAATTATGGGCTGCTATGGACGCGGTAAAGTCTATAAATTCGCTGAGATTGTAGCTGGTGTAGCCCTGGCGGGAGAAATCTCACTTGGCTCAGCCATTTCCTCTCTAGATTGGGTTTCTAGTCACGAAGCTTATGGTAGAAACCGCTAAAGAGTGCCAGACATTTTCTTATTGTAATGTCTGAATTACAGACCTTGAATTATCAGCCTGAGGAGATTCCGACAGGCTGATTTGTTTTCTCATATGTATGATTAAGGAAATACATTCAAGTTTTTCGTTTCGCACAAATCTCAAAAACTGAATAATAAAATTCTTGAAAAATTGTTGTAGCATCGTTAGAATTGCGCACCTTGAAACGGTGAAATCATTGACATTTAAGATATAATACATGGGAATCCGTGTTTCTAACTTATCGAAAAAGTATGGTCCGCAATATGCGGTAAACGATATAAGTTTCGAAATCCAGACCGGAGAGATTGTTGGTTTTCTCGGACCAAATGGGGCGGGTAAATCTACCACCATGCGAATGCTTACCTGCTACGTTTCTCCAGATACCGGTTCCGCCACAGTAGCCGGTTCTGATATCCGAACTGAGCCTGAACAAGTCCGACGAAAAATTGGATATCTTCCCGAAAACAATCCTCTGTATGAGGATATGAGCATAGTAGCCTACCTCCAGCTCACTGCTGAACTGCAAAAAGTCCCCAAAAAAGAAATTCGGCCACGAATTCGGGAAATGATCGCATTATGTGGATTAACCCGCGAACAGCACAAAAATATCGGGGAGTTATCCAAAGGATATCGGCAGCGTGTGGGTTTGGCACAAGCCTTAATTCACGATCCGAAAGTGCTCATTTTGGATGAACCCACAACAGGCTTGGATCCCAATCAGATTATTGAAATTCGTGAATTGATAAAAAAAATTGGTCGCGAAAAGACGGTTATCCTCAGTTCGCACATTCTCAAAGCAGTGGAAATGACCTGCGATCGTATTTTGATTATCAATCGTGGTGAATTGGTGGCAGACGATTCTACCGAAAATTTAAGACGCCGCGCCAAGGGTGCTGATCGCATCCGGCTTCAAATCCGAACAGAGTTAAACGCACAGGATTTAAAAGCACTACTGGAGGATTTACCAACCGTTGCCGAAGTAACGCCTGATGCCGGGCTGAATCAATACATTTTGGATTCCAAACCCGATGCCGATATTCGTGCAGACGTATTCCATTTCTGCGCCGATAAAAAAATGGTGCTCACTGAAATGACAACTCTGGAATCAAGCCTGGAAGATATTTTCCGGGAATTAACCATATCGCAAACCGAATCATGAACATCATAACCATCTGCAGAAGAGAACTCGCAACATTTTTTGACTCTTTGATGGCCTACATAATCATGGTCGTTTTCTTGGGTCTGAGCGGATTTTTTACCTGGATGTTTGGCTCCGATATCTTTTTTGTAGGGCAAGCCAATTTAAGCGTTTTTTTCAATATTGCATTCTGGACGCTTTTCTTCTTTATTCCGGCCATTACGATGCGAACCATCGCCGAAGAGCGTAGGTCCGGAACTCTTGAACTGCTGGTAACCAAACCACTGAGCGATTTTGAAATCATAACAGGAAAATGGCTGGCCTGTCTGCTTTTGATTGTATTTATGTTGGTGCTCACGTTTCCCTATTACATAACCGTTGCCAGTTTAGGTAATATCGACCACGGTGCCGTATTCAGTGGATATCTGGCTCTTATTTTAATTAGTTGTATTTATATCAGTATTGGGATTTTCAGTTCCAGTCTGACGGATAATCAAATTGTCGCTTTTATTCTGAGCCTCTCGGTTGCCTTTGTTTTTCATATCCTTTTTGATGTTTTCGCAAGCATCATGCCGGGAAGTCTGGCACAAATCAGCAGTTACATGAGCGTGAATCAACATTTTCAGCAGATGTCGCGCGGGGTAGTAGCCATTGAAAATCTCATTTATCTGTTTTCGATTACATTAATCGGTCTGGTAATGGCAACGATGTCATTAAGAAGGAGGCTGTGGATATGAGCATTTTTAAAGGCTTTCTGGCTAATCGATTTGAGGCAATAATTCAGTTATTTTTACTGATTGGTATTCTGGTACTTATCAATATGCTGGCAGACCGACAGATTTTGCGATTGGATTTAACGGATGATAAACGCTATACCTTGTCTGATGCCAGTAAGGAAATTGCCCGAAACTTAGACGATCCCATCACGATTACCGCTTATTTCTCAAAGAATTTACCGCCACAACTAGAGCGCGGAAAACGTGAGTTTCGAAATTTCCTTGAGGAATTCCGTGCTCACTCCGGAGGATTTCTGGAATTCAGATTTATTGATCCGGCAGAAAGTGAAGACGCTGAAATCAGAGCACAGCAAGCGGGCGTTTCCCCGGTTTTGATTGATGTGCGAGAACGTGATCAAATTTCTCAACAAAGAGCATATCTGGGTGCCGTTTTTAATTTCGGTGAGGAAACTGAGATTCTTCCCGTAATTGAGCCGGGCACGGCAATGGAATACAACATCGCCAATGCCATAAAAAGACTAACCAGTATAAGCCGACATACCGTAGGCGTATTACAAGGTCACGGTCAGCCGCCGGTTGCCGGAATTCTCCAGCTCACCAATGCACTGGCGCAGCAGTATGAAGTGACCGAGGCTTTTGATATCCAAGAAGACGGTGTGCCGCCCAATATCGATTTATTGCTGATTGTTGCTCCCAGAACAGAACTCAATCGTGAGGAACTCATCGCCATTGATCAATATATTTTATCCGGTGGCAGAGTCATTTTTGCCCTAAACGGAGTAGAAGCCGATCTCGAGACTATGCGAGGGCGAGTGATATCAACAGGTTTGGAAGATCTGACTGCCCATTATGGCATTAGAGTAAACGAAGATTTGGTAAGAGACTGGAATGCTTCCAGTATTAGTGTGCAACAACAGCAGGGAATGTTCACTTTTATGAACCAAATCGAGTATCCCTATATCCCCGTGATTTTTGAGTTTCCGGATCATCCCATAACCAGTGGTTTGGATGGCGTAGTGTTACAATTTGCGTCCTCATTGAGTTTAACTCCTCCGGATACCGGATTTACCCACCAAATTTTAGCAGAAACCAGTGAGCGATCCGGTGTAACAACAGGAGATTTCAATATCGATCCTTTTAGAGAGTGGACACAACGTGATTTTCTCGAAGCACATTTGCCATTGGCGGTTTTGTCTGAGGGGCATTTCACTACGGCTTTTCCACATATAGATGGCTTGACATTTCGTGAATCTGCCGCGCCCGGAGCATTTATAGTAATTGGTAATGGTAATTTTATCATAAGCGGAGAAGGACGAGCACAACAGCGTTTGCCGGCAAACAACATCAATTTTATGGTAAATATGATTGATTGGCTTGTTGATGATACCGGTTTAATTGCCATTAGAAACAAAGTTGTGACAAACAGACCTCTGGATTCGCTGGAGGATGGCACACAGACATTTTTGAAGTATTTGAACACATTTCTGCCTGTACTCCTGATTAGCGCTTATGGACTAATACGCTACAGAAGGCGGCAATCGCAACGCAAACGTTGGATGGAAGAAGGAGTCTGATACGATGACAAATTTCACTAAATTTTTGAGTATAGTTTTTGGGGTTCTCCTGATTTTAACTTTGCTGGTGAGTTTTTTCGGAGGGCACACGTCTTCAGAAGCATTTCGTAGTTCATTGTTGGATTTTTCTCCCGCTTCTGTGGATAGAATAGAAATTGAAAACCCCAATCGGGATTACGTAGTAGTTCTAACTCGCGAAGACGGACAATGGCTGGTGGAAAGTCAGGATGGAAGCACCACATTTGCTGCCAGCGACAGAATGGTAAATGCCGCTTTGGAGGAATTATCAACCATGGAAATTAGTGCTGTTGTAGCCAGAAGTCCAGACCGCCATGCCCGCTATCATGTTGATAGAGAGGGTACAAATGTGCGTTTATTTGGTGGTGGACGAGGCATTGGCAGTATAGTCGTCGGGCGATTTCATTTTCAAAGCCAAACACAGTTTTATACCTATGTTCGCCCATCTAATAGCGACGATGTTTTTACAGTGCCCGCATTCCTTAATGCCACAGTAGCCCGCGATATTCCGGAATGGCGCGATAGAAGAATCTGGAATTTAGATGCCTCTGCAATTTCCGAAGTGCATTTCGTTTTTCCGGCAGATTCATCTTACAGCATACAATATCAGGGGAATAATATATGGGTTTCTGGTACGGATACACTGAATAGTTCCCTAGTGAATAGTATGTTACAGCAGCTGTCGGATTTTTCTGCGGATAGTTTTCCTGCTATAAATCTAAATGCGTCGGATTTTGGAGAAGAAAAATATCTCATAAATATAGCCATGGATACCGGTGAACAGCGAAACATTCGTCTGGCACCATTACCGGAAGATACCGCAAGATTCCAGGCCACAGCCGATGGTTTTCCCTATATTTTCAACCTCCAAAGAAACCGCTTCAAAAATACCGTAATGCGACCAAAAAGAGAGTTGTTGCCGTAAACTTTGATGCGCTTTATCTATACTCGTTTCAGTTTTTTTTAGCATATTACATATCATCAACCGCATTAAAACCTTTAGATATGGAAACGGTAATTACTCTCTTCTCACCTGAGTGGATGAATGCCTGGCAAGCCTCAATAAACTCTTCATCCGAATACAAAAATCATGGTAGGAAATGGAAAGAACCATTGATTTTGAAATTCAGTGATGGATTGCCTGAAATAGAAAATTGTACCGGCTTTTGGCTGGATTTGAGCGAAGGCACCTGCAGAGAGATTCGTTATGCCAATCAAGAAGACGAAAAAGATACTCCCACCATACTATCTGCAGAATATGAAGTTTGGCAAAACCTCATCAAAACAGGAAAAGACCCTCTTTTTCTATTGATGAAAGGTACGATTAGTTTAGAAAAAGGAAGTTTATTAAAACTAACCAGCCAGCGAAAAGCGGCCAAAGCACTTTTGCAGGCCGCATCTTCTGTAATAGAATTTGATTCTGAATCCGAATCAGTTCCTCAGGCAAGTGATAAAAAAGAGCAGGCTGTAAAAACAAACGGAAGTAAGGGCGGAAGGTCAGAATTTAAGACCACAACCCAAGGTTTAGATTTTGATAGTTTCCCCATGCAATTATTCCAAAAAGCAAAACAGTTGGGGATCTGGAATCCATCAGAAATCGACTTTTCAAAGGATAAAGAACAGTGGGGAAACTTTACGGATTTGGAAAAAACGGTTCTTATGCACCTAACCGGAATGTTTGTTGCCGGCGAAGAAGCTGTTAC
Source organism: Balneolales bacterium (assembly GCA_007116685.1). Classification (GTDB taxonomy): domain Bacteria; phylum Bacteroidota; class Rhodothermia; order Balneolales; family Natronogracilivirgulaceae; genus SKIC01. The sequence goes on along the minus strand of SKIC01000281.1, from coordinate 6,861 downwards.
CCTTGATTTGCTTCCATTGATTATGACCGTTGCAGAAGAAGGACGAATTGAGGAAGAAATGTTTCTCACTTCGTTTTTGTGGGAAGAAGCGAAACACACTGAGTTTTTTGCTCGCTTTCTGAAAGAAGTAACAGGCCAGCAAATTAATATGGAGCATTTTCATGGACCTGCTTACAAAGCTCTTTTTTATCAAGAATTGCACGAAGCCTTAGAGCGACTAAAAAGAGACAGAAGTCCTGAAAGTCAGCTCAAAGCGTCCATCACTTATAATATGATAGTTGAAGGAACACTTGCCGAAACAGGTTATGAAGCATACTATCGAATGCTGACTGAGAACGATATGCTTCCTGGTTTACGGGAGGGGGTTGGGCATTTAAAAAGAGATGAATCCCGCCACATAGCCTTTGGGCTTTACTTTATAAAGCGATTGGTAGCTACTAATCCTGAACTTCAGGATGTTCTGGAAAATGAGGCCGGGCGTTTACTGGATAAAGCCATCGATGTGGTTAATGAAATATTTGAACCCTATCCCGAAATGCCATTTGGTTTGGATAAAGGCTGGTATATAGAATATGCCAGCAATCAGTTTTCAAAGAGAATTGCTAAGTTGCTATCAGAATAAAGCTGTTGTCATTCCTTTTTTAAAAACAAGAATGTCATATCATCGTGGCGTTCGTCTTTTGAGGCGCTCCAGCTTTTTCCTAAGTCATTAAGGTCTGCGAATAGTTTCTTAGCATCGTCTTTAGGGTGATTTTTTAGAAACTCCAATAAAGCTTCGTAGCCTAAAATATCCTTGTTTTCATTGGTGATTTCTACTAAGCCATCTGTCATAAACAAGGCAAAGTCGCCTTTTTCAAAAGGCAAGGCCATTTCCTGATAATTTGCATTTCGGATGGAGCCGAGTGGTAAACCAATAATGCTGATTTCCTCAAGGGTATCCTTTTTTGCAGAGTAGAAATAAAAGGGCGGCATTGCTGCTGAAGAAACAAGCAGTTTGTCATCTGAAATTTCAATTATGGACAGAGCCATGTTCAGATTATTCCTATTAACCTTTTTCAGTACGTTATTTACTTGTTTTAGAGCATCTGCCGGTGAAGTTGCCCGAATAGAGTTGAGTGTGGCTTTGGTAATACTTACCATCATTCCTGCAGAAGTTCCGTGACCCGAGGCATCGCCAATTACTGCAATTTTTGCCCCATCGTGACCTTCTAGAAAATCATAATAATCGCCTCCAACTTCGGTTGCCGTTTCCATACTATATTCAAAAAAAACGCCCGCCCAATCCGGATGTGAATCGGGAAGCATACTGAGCTGAAAATCCCGGGCATCTTTCAACTCTTGTTTGATTCGATTTTCCTCTATTTCTTTTTTCTCTTGTTCGAACTCTATTCGTAAGGCTTTTTCAGCATATCGTGCTCGAATCTGCAGTAAAAGCCCAATAAAGCCCATAAAAATCAGACCATAAATCAAAAATGCCGTGGTTGTGAGGTGTAAAGGTGGTTGTATTACAAATGAATAAACCATAGCCGGGCTTTTTCTATGATAGACATCCACGCTTTGTATGTGTAAGCGATAAGAGCCATGCCGAAGATTGTTATACTCTTTGAAGGTTTGTTGAGTCCAGGGTGACCAATTTTCGTACCCTTCGAGTTTGTATCTGTAATAAACAGCAGATGGGTCTATGATGGGAGTAGTAGTAAAATCAAAGCGTAATTCACGGGTACCTACCTCAAAAGATTCAGGCATCAATCCGTTAGAAAAAACCTGAATAGTATCAGATATAGCTGTTATTGTTCTTATATGTGCTCTTGTTTCCGGAATTTCTAAGTCTGGAAAATTTCTTTCTATGCTCCACAATATTCCTCTGCCCCCCATCAGAATGTGGTCATTGGTGGCATGCATACTTAAAACAACTTCCGTACGTGAGGGCTTTTTACGGAGCAGCCAAAAAGTTTCATCAGGAACAGTCCAGCTTCCATCTTGATAATCCGCCATTAGTATTAAATCGTTGGACTCAAAATACCAGCGCCCGGTTTTGGGATCTTTTGTGCGATTGCCGAATCGTGGATAGAATTCAAAATAATCATTAGTACCATCCTGCATAGCACGCATTCTCAAACGGTTTTCAAAAATTTGAGATATACTTGAAGTTTGTCTGATATCCAGACTGAAACCGTTTTCTTCTGAATTTTCCTTCGGAAAAACGATGGCTGGATTCACAAAATCGTAGATTAGCAGATCTTCACCTTCTATATGGGCAAGGTTTGCTGCCCCATCAGGCAGGTCGGTATCTTTGTATACGTTAACAGATTTCAATTCAAAAGTCTCACTACCAGGCGTTCTTTTTAAGTGATGTAGACTGCGGTCTAATTCAATAACAAGGAGGTCTCCATTTTGGAGCTCCAGGGCATACATTACGTTGCTGTTGAAATCCGAATAATTCAGTGTTTCTTCCCAGTAGCCATTTTGTTTCTGAATGATTTTTATGCCTGTGTTTTTGGTCAACAAAAGTTCCGTAGGTATAGATCTCAGTACGTTAATTTCGGTAGCTATACCCGAAGTAACAGCCACAACAGACCCATCTTGAGGATTGTATTTTACCAAACCCTGACTTGTACCCGCAAAAAGTTGATTATCAATATTTGCCACTGAAAACACACTGGAACCAATCAAATCGTGTGTGATTTCGGTAATTTCATGACCTTGCATTTTTAACAATCCCGGCCCACCCAGATATATGGTTCCATCCAGGTCTGTGATATCGTTAATGGTGGATTCTATGCCACTTTCAGATCTTAATAATCTGTATGGCGAAGCATAATCCAAATGAGATATTCCTCCTCCCGCACCTGCCCAAAGGCTGCCGTCGTTGGATTGAAAAACAAAGAAATTTTGATTTCTAAGCAAAGCATTTTCACTGGTATAATGCTCGCGAATTTGTCCCTCTTCTGTTATAACATATACACCATGTGTTGATGTGGAAATAGCGATATTACCATCATGTAAGACTGTTGCGTGACTGGTTCTAACCTCCTGATTTATTCGGAGATCATCCATTTCTGTGGGGTAGGCCATTAATGATGTTTCATCAATTTCTTTAAAACCATGGCTGGTGAACAACAATAAAGTTTTACCTGATTTTGTCTGCAATACCGATCTGATTACCTCACCTTCTATATGTTCGGAGTCTTCAATTAGATAAAATTCCCCATCACGTAATTCAAAAACGCCGGCTTTTTGTTGCTTGGTGGTAAAAACACGCTCACCATCAGACATAGTTTGCATAAATCTATAGTCTGATTGGATTGAAGTAATGTCCTTTGTTTCAGGATTTAGCCTATACAGATTTTCAAAACTCCCAAACCATATATCCCCTTCAAATTCAAAGATGGAAATAATCTGCCCAAAATCAGCAATCTCTTCCTCAAGCCTTGTATGTAGGCTTTCGTATAAAGCTGTTCCGTTCTCATCATGGTAAATGTACCCAAAGTGACTTGGGCCACCAACGTACTGAATTCCATTTGATGCGTGGAAAACATTACGTACTGCAAATCCGGGAGTTCGTACTCTATTCCATGTAGTGCCATCAAAATAAATTATACCATAGAACGCATTCCCAAAATATATGAAACCATCATCGTCCTGACTTATGGATAGAATTTGGTTGTGGCCGCCAAAATCATCTGGTGTATAATGGGTATGATATGGAAAACCAAGTACTCTTGAACTCTCCTGGCCATAACTTAATGAGAACAGGCTTAAAGTGAGAACCAATGAAATAATAGTTGCCAGTGATGCAACTCTGAATCCGTGTAACTGATATAGCATGAAATAATAACTTTATAAAAGATGCGATGGGAGTATATAAATAATTGAGTCACTTTATCAAAATACTCAGAAGAAGTATCTGGGTTTTCTTACCATTTGGTAACCATTAGTGTATCACATATTTTGTTTTGGTATGGTGAATTAATCAAAGAAATAGACTTATAAATGAAATACTACGCCCCGCTCCTCATATCCCTGCTTATTTTTACTGCCTGTTCATCTGAAGATGAGATAGAACTTACCCTTCCCAATGAGTTGATTGTTTCGCTTGATGTTGCGGCGGTTTTTAATGATGAAGAATTTCAAATTCGATATCGTTTTGAGACCGAGAACCCAAGTTGGTATCATCAGAAATGGGTGTTTCAAGATGGCGAATGGGTGCGCTATGGAAGCGGAACGCCTGGAGTAGACGATTTTGGTTTTTATGAGGATCGAATTTCTATGCAATTGGATGACGGTTCCGTTCCGTTTTTTGATGTAATGGGCGGTTATGCAACAACCCACACAGGAATGCGCTCATTGGCAAGTGAAGCTTCAGGTGATGAAGTTTCTGAAATCGACTATTTTGCCGAAAATGGCAGAAGTGATGTGAGAAAGTTCATTATGGAATCCCGCGAAGGTGAACCTGATGAAGAAAGCTGGAAGCGTGTCCGCTCAGACGAGGAAATAGCACAACTTCGGCAGGATGGAGTATTTCTGGATTTGTGGCAATGGCGAGCTCACAGATCAAACCCTATCGGCTATGCTGATAATGGCTATGTTTTGGAATATCGCCTGAATTCTGAGGGAACCGGTCCCTATACAACCAATTGGGATTCAGAGAACAATCAGCCTCAATGGATGTTTAATCCGGAAGTAACGGGAGCCGTGGCGCTTGATTTTGAGCGTTTGAAAAATCAGGGATATGGGCAGGACGATCATTATTTTTTGTACGAAGGCAACGCCATAGCCTTTGATCCTGATCACGAGTGGCAGGAAGGTGATGTGTTACCTCAAAGGTTTTTGAGAACTCCGGATGGCAGTCGAGGCGCTTTAAAAGCGGATGGACGGTATGAAAATGGCGCCTGGAATGTAGTCATTACGCGTACCTTGGCAAGCCCGAATCCTCTGGATTCCAAAGAATTGACACCCGGTGAAACCTACCATGTCTCTTTTGCCGTACATAGCGGTGGCGTTGGCGCCCGCTGGCATCATGTATCTATGCCGCTCACGCTCAGTTTAGGTGAAGAAAACTCCAATGCAGACATCGTGGCTGTGTACACCGATGGAGCCCTCGATGAAGCCGAACTTGATTGGGTAAGCCTACCGCTATTCTATCCCGGACAAACTACGTTTGATTGGTTGCATAACTACCATCCGGGACATCATGTAGTTAGAACCGGTCAGGTTTCTGTACGAGATATGCACAAACTGGATGAGTTGATAGAATACATTCTGGATATCGAACGAGAAATGGAAGCAAACTATAGATAAGCGTAATAATTCTTAAATGTGTCCGCAAATTAACACCGAAAATTGAAAGAATGATTTTCAAATTACGGGGTTATTTTTTTGGAAAGATGGCTAAAATGCGTAAATGAGCCACTATTCTCAGAAATCCCCCACGGGCTGCCGCCATTTTCTAATAGCGTGATATTTTGAGAATTACCTATTCTCATTTTGATTTGCGATTGGAGAATACAAGGGCGGCTGTCCGAAAGGTTTTGGTAGCTGGAAAATAGACTCGGACAGCCGCGCTTTTTAAATCTATTCAGCGATGGCAATTACATCGAAATAAGCGTTGAGATTTTGCTTTTGAGGTGTTTGCGGCAGCCCGAGTTTTGTACGTAGCTTTGCTAGGATTTTAAGCACTCAATTACTTCAAAAGCGTCGTTTTCTGCGATATTTCTAACCTTGGGGAATAATCGTTGTAAATGCGTTTTGTAGTTCAAGTGGCGATTGGCTACGATGATTAGCCTTCCATTTTGGCGGAGTCGCTTTTGGCTTTGTTCAAACAGGGCTGTGGTAACTTCGATATTGGTTTCATAACCAAAGTGAAATGGTGGGTTGCTGGCAATCACATCCAAAGATTCATCCGAAAAATCAGAAAGTGTGTCTTGCCAGTGAAACTGAATATTAGAATCGTCGAAGTTTTTGCGGGCTGCTTTTAGTGCCAATCGAGAATCATCCATTAAATGATATTTTCTATCAGGATATGTTGAGTGTAAGTATTTGGCGATGATGCCGTTTCCGCATCCCAAATCAAGAATGTCGTTTTCACTATCAGAGAGGTTTATATTTTCCAGCAAAAAACGAGTACCCATATCAATCCCAGTACCAGAAAATACCCCCGCGTGTTGCCAGACAGGGATATTTTTCTCGGGGGATATCGCAAGCTCCCATTGTTTCCAAAAGGATTGTTCTTCTAACACTATCGGCTTCTCCAAAATGAGAACGCGCGACTTCTTCCACGCTTTACTCTGCTTCACCTCTTCAAAATAAAGCGATGCTATCTCCAACCACTGTGGAGTAAAATGCCTGGTCATGAATCCGGCGAAAATTACTCCATCCTGAGTCAGGTTCTGATGTAAACCATTGAGGTAATAATGAAACAAGGCCACGGATTTCGGAATAGACATCACACCCAAAGAAATACTATCCGTCAAACTTTCATCACTAAATGTCCGTCTTTCCTCAGGAAGATCACGCTTGTTCAAAGCAAAGTTCGCTAGAATTGCTTTTTCCTGACTCTTGGTATCGATTATAACCTGTGGAGAGTGCTCGTTCAGTAATACCGATAGATAACCAAACCGGTCGTTTGCAATGGCAATCTTGGGAGCAATGAAATTTCTCTCAGGAATATGCTCCAAAATATGTTCCTCAGCAGCACTCCAAGGAATTAAAGAGCGGTTATTGGTAGGTGGATACCGTTTTAACGTGTATCTCGTATTTTTATATTGGTAGTTCAAAAAGTTCCTCAATCTGTTTCTAAACGAGTCCAAACTTCGGTTCTGCCAATCATGGAAAAGCCGATATATCCGCGTAAATGCAATT
>SKIC01000223.1 GCA_007116685.1 Balneolales bacterium | reverse complement strand
TACCTGGTATCTCAGGGTTTTCATCTGTAACTGAAAATATCGGTGAAGTTGAGAATCGCGGATTTGAATTCTCTGCTCGTGGTGTAATCTTAAACGGTCCTCTGAGATGGAGTTCTTCTTTCAATATTTCTTTCATCCGTAATGAAGTTACTCGTCTTGAAGTAGACCGTCAGGTAATCAGTGATTCCCACATTCTTGCCGAAGGGCATCCCATCGGAACCTTCTATCTGATTAGAAGTGATGGTGTTGATCCTGAAACAGGAAACATTATTTGGTTCGACAAAAACGAAGACGGTGTTATCAACTCTGCCGACCGGGTAATTGTTGGAAATGCACAGCCGGATTTCTTTGGAGGATTTGGAAACAGATTATCCTACAGAGGTTTTGATTTAGATTTCTTATTCCAGTTTGTATATGGAAACAAAATCTTCAATCACAGCCGTGCTTCTTACGAAAACTTAGGCTTCAGCCGTTTGAATCCTAATTCATTTCCTCTACCAGATGGCAATAACCACAGCTATGCCAGCAACAGATGGCAACAGCCGGGTGATGAGACGGATATTCCAAGAGCGTCTCTTTCTAACGTAAACTGGAGAGAATACTCATCCAGATGGTTAGAAGATGGTTCTTATCTCAGATTAAAGTCTTTAAACTTCGGATACACAGTACCAAGATCAGTTGTTAATAGCATTGGTGTTCAATCTTTAAGATTGTACATACAAGGGCAGAACCTGCTTACTTTTACGAACTACACCGGATTTGATCCGGAAGTAAACCAAAATGCACGTGATGGTGCTTTAGCAGGTCGTGACTTCGGTACCTTGCCGCAGGTTCGTACATTCTCCGTTGGCGTCAATCTTCAATTATAAAATCAGGGAACTATGAAAAGAATATATATCTCTCTCATCTTATTGGTATTCGTTTTCGCTTCCTGCGATGTTCTTGACCCTGAGCCACAGACATCTCTAGATGCCGAAACGGTACTTTCGAATGGAGCCGCTGCTGAAGCGGTATTACTCGGGGCTTATTCCCGAATGCAGGTAGGATCTTACTACGGTGTAGAATATGTGTTGAATCCCGGCTTAATTGCAGATAATACCATATTCCAGGGCTTCTTTGATTCCCAACTCGAATTGGATCAAAGATCAGTTCCATACACCAATTTGTGGATATCAACAGCTTGGGTAAATATTTATAGAGTTATAAATATTTCCAATTTGTTAATCACGGAAGTTCCTAACATCGATGATGATGCTTTTGCAACCAGAGACAGAGTTCTGGGTGAGGCACATGCAATTAGAGCATTAGCATACTTCGATTTGTTGAGAGTATTTGGTGAACATTTCGACACAAGTTCGCCCTATGGCATTCCTCTTTTGCTTGAGCCAGTTCCAGATAATGATTTCAATCAAATTCCGGATTTAGCCAGAAGTAGTGTTGAAGCAACTTACCAGCAGATTTTAGATGATCTTGGAGTTGCAGAAACCTTACTTGCAGGCTTTGCTGACAGAGGCAAAATGAATTATTGGGCAACATTGGCCTTATCCGCCAGAGTTCATCTATATGCTCGCAATTACTCAGAAGCATTTACATATGCTAATGATGTAATTGAAAATGGTCCAATGTCACTAGTTGCCAGTATCGAAGAACTATATGGCCCTGATGTGACTGGTTTTGTATCTGAATCTATCTTTGATTTAGAATTCAATGATCAAGATCAAAGTAGCTTGAATACGTTTACCCGGGTTAGAGATGAGTATAATGCTGATCCTGATTTGGTAGATGCATTTCATGAAGATGATGCCAGAGGTGAGCTTTTTGACCAATTTGGTGTAAGATTCAAAACCAATAAGTATCTGAATAGTGACAATGCAAACAACGTACGTGTTTTACGATTGGCAGAAATGTATTTGATTCGTTCAGAAGCGGCCGTTTATAGTACTGCTACTCCTGATCCTAATGCAGGACTTGCTGACCTGAACGTAATTCGTAATCGAGCAGGCCTTGGTGATTTAGATCCATTTAATAGCCTTGACGAGTACGTTGATGCTTTATTGCTGGAAAGACGTCTCGAATTCAATTTTGAAGGTCATAGATTCTTCGATCTTGTACGATTCGATAAAATTAATGAGGTGCTTGGTATGCCGGATCACAGAAAAGTGTTTCCTATTCCAAGAAATGAACTTCTGGTTTCAGAAAACCTGGAGCAAAATCCTCAATACCCAACACCGTAAGAATTTCACCTTACAGTATTCAAAAGCTCTGCAATTTGCAGGGCTTTTGTTTTTTATGGAAAGATTTATTCATTGAAGCCAACCTAAACATACCAACAAAGTAAAGGATGATTTGACAGAAATCGAAAATCAGTAAACAAATGTGTTGAGTGTCAGGATTTTTATGCTGTTTTTAGGTTCGTGATTAAAATTGAAACTGAATACTTATGAGAGCCCTAATATTATTAGTTCTAATTGTGTTTATGAGCGCTTGTGAACGAAATAGAAATGTGGATTGGTCACCTGAGTTTCCGGAACTTTCCGCTATTCTAGCTCAGCAGCCGGATTGGTTTCAGGATATCATGAGCAAGCCCGAAGCATTTGAACTGCAAATCCGATATACAAAAATAAACAGAGACGCAGAAGGAAATCCTCATTTCACTACGTTTACTTTAAATGAGAACGCGGATAGATATTTTTATCCCGCCAGTACCATCAAATTACCGGTAGCTGCTTTGGCTTTAGAAGAATTGCGCCGAATTGATGATGAGAGAATAGATTTGTTTACTCAAATGAGTGTGGATAGTACAAGATACTGGCAAACGCCATCTCATATTGATACGCTTGTGGCAAATCAGATTCCCAGTTTGGCCACTCATATTGAGAAAACAATAATCGTTAGTGATAACGATGCACATAATCGCTTATTCGAGTTTGTAGGTCATGAGCGTACCAACAAATTGATGTGGGAGAGAGGCTATAATTCAGTACTCTTTTCCCATCAGTTGGCAAACCCATTACGTGACGAGCAAAATAGGGTATCTCCTCCTGTCCGATTCATCGAGAACAATCAAACAATTTTCAGTATTCCTGAGCGAATCAGTAACCTGCAATATCCCAATTCGAGAGACATCTTCAGAGGTAAAAAGAACATATATGATGATGAATTGATTTATGAGCCATTCAACTTTAGAGATAAGAACAATATCTCCATCAGAGATCTTCAGAAATCGTTAATAGCTTTGGTTTTTCCGGAGTCCGTTCCTGAAAAAATGAGATTTCAGATTACAGAAGAGGACCGGCGTTTTTTACTTAGAATTATGGGCTTATTACCGAATGAATCGTCCATTGCCTACTATCGCGAAAGCGAAACCTATTACGATAGTTACGTTAAGTTTTTCATGTTTGGCGATGAGATGAGCCCCATGCCTGAAAATGTTCGAATCCTCAATAAAGTTGGTCTGGCTTACGGTTATATATTGGATAATGCCTACATCGTAGATTTTGAAAATGGTATTGAATTCTTCCTGACAGCCGTGATTTTGGTTAACGAGAATCAAACATTTAATGACAATACCTACGAATACGAGGAAATCGGTATCCCTTTTCTGCATACTCTTGGAACTATGATCTACGAATATGAGAAAAACAGAGAGCGAGCATACCAGTCTGACCTAACTGAATTTAAATCACTATTCCATAACTAATCATGAAGATTTCCAAGGTAAGAATTGAGCTTAGGGATTTGGGATATTCAAGACCGTACAAGATTGCTTTTAAAGAAATAAACAAGGTTGAGGCACTTTTTGTAGTCATTCAGCTTGAGAATGGAATCACAGGAATTGGGAGTGCCGTGCCCAGCACATTTGTGATTAAAGAAACACTGAAAGATGCCATCGAAGATTTTAATCCCAAAGAATTGGATTGGTGGACAGGTAAAGATATTCGAAGTGCGAATGCCTTAATAGCTAATTTGTCTGACCGTATCAAAAGCATAACCGCGCGTGCAGCCATGGATATTGCATTGCATGATGCTTTTACTCAGAACTTGGGTATATCTCTTGGAACTTGGCTCGGTAATGTAAAGGGTGATATGGCTACTTCCGTCACCATAGGCATAAAAAATTCCGAAAAAACCTTAGTGGATGCCGAAAAATTCACCCAAGAAGGATTCTCTAAGTTAAAAGTAAAATTAGGCTCAAAATTATCTGATGAAATACATCGTATTCGGGAACTTCGCAAACATTTTCCGAATCATGAATTGCGTCTTGATGCAAATCAGAGTTTCTCCGTTGAACAAACCGGGATTTTGATAGGGGAGTTAGAATCTGCCCAAATTGCATTTTATGAGCAACCTGTTCCTGTGTCTGAATTTGATGATTTGCGATCTCTTTCCAAATTCTATCGCTCAAAAATAATGGCTGATGAGTCCTGCATTGATCTAAAAGACGCCATTAAACTCTGCCGGGCTGATTCACCTTGTGGAATGATTAACATTAAACTGATGAAATCCGGTGGAATAAAGCCGGGTATTGAGATTGCAAATATCGCAAAAAATGCTGGAATGCCCGTGATGTGGGGATGCAATAACGAAAGTAGTGTTTCTGTAACAGCGGCTATGCATGCGGCCTATTCATGTTCGAATACCAAATTTATAGATTTGGATGGTTGTTTTGATATGGAAACCGATATCGCTAATCCTGGTTTTGATTTGAATAAAGAGCGCTTGCTAGCCTCATCAAAGAATGGCCTTGGTTTAACTGAGATACAAATGTAATTAGAAGACTATCTTTAAAACTAGAAAATTAAACTAATTTGATTCATATTACGTTGATACACTGGAATTTCTATAGAATATCAGTCTGCATACATGTTGAATCGTCTCTTAATCACCACATTTAGCCTAATCTTACTGTTGTTTTCAGTAAAAATATCTGTTGCCCACACAGATGATAAAGAAGTATGCGGGAGTGAGTATCTGAATCTTGCATCAGAGAAACTACTCGAAGGATTATTTTCTGAAGGATTAGAGTATCTGCTCACAATGGCTGAGCAAATGGATGCACCGGATTATTACACAGGACATGAGATTATTAGCCTAATCACAAAACTGGATATTAGAGATGCCTACGAGTTTGCAAATGCAATGTATTTATGGGGCTTAGAGTCGGATTATATTTCTGATTGTGATGTTAAAGTTCTGGAAGCCAGTATTAAGTACCATGCTCCATTTCTGTCCCGCAGAGAAATCAGGCACTGGAACAGCTTACTTGAAGAAAGAAATACAGATCTTCTCAAAATCCAGAAAAGGTTTTGGAATCAAAAAGACCTGACCCCTTCTTCCGTCTTTAACGAAAGATTGATAGAGCATTGGGAGCGAGTGGCTTTTTCAAAGGTCAATTTTAATACCTCAACACGTTCTTCATTCGATGAGAGGGGAGATATTTACATAAGGTATGGCAGTCCAACAAGATCGACCGATGGAAGATTTATGTATGATGCCGGCTTTGTGAATTACCTGGCAGCTACTCGCTTAGATGATGGGGGAGGTAGTTTTGATGTAGCTAGCGAAGTGAATACTATGCATTATCTGAATACCATTTATCAGGTACGAAGTTATCATATGTACCCTCAATACGAAGTTTGGGTATATGAAGGGATGCTTGAATCTCAGGAAAGCGTAATTTTTCTATTTGGAAATGCTTTGGGTGGTAATGTGATGAGGCGAAAGCAATCCGTTGATGATTTTATTCCATCAGCGGCCTATCAAACGGGTTCGAGAAACAGAACGATGAATTTGGTAATGGATGGGAATAGGGGCGCTTTATCGGCTGATCAGGAGACTGAAAGGACACAAGTCGGTCTGGAATCGGAGCGTGGTGCAATAGGAAATCCCGAAGTGATTCCTCCTGCATTGATTATGCAAATTATGTACTACAGGCAACTTGCTTCCCTGGATCACTTTTTCGGTACAACGTATGATCAGATGATGTCCAGATATGAATCGCTTACAGATCGTATACAACCTTCACTGGCTAGAAACTTTCAGCAGGTAAACGCATCACGTATGATTCTTTCACAGAGCCGGGCCCCTGAGCAAAGGTCTTTTTTGGAAGAAGTTCTGCCAGAAGTAAATGTGGAGGTTTTTACCTATCGTTTTTTGAATGAAGACAGGCAGCCAATATTACGAGCTTTTGTAGAGGGGCGTCCTGAGGCTGCAATAGCTCATAAGTCAATGATAGATGGAAAACCATTAAGCGAAATTTCAGCACATGATTATAGTTTATTAGCAACTATGCAGATGTTGGATAGAGAGAATGATATTATAGGAGTTTTGCGAGATAGTTTATCCATATCTGAAAATGGTGAGCGCGACATAGCATCCATTGTAGCTACATCGAAAGAGATTCCTCATGTGCGCAGGTTGAATCAATTACGCATGAGTATGGAATTACACGAAATTTCTCCTCAACAATCCTCAAGAATTTCAGACTCTGGTCCATTTCGAAACAATCTTAAGGGATTAGGTAGAAAAGAAATTAAAATCCCTGAATATCTACCGATTGGGGAACCATTGGCTCTATCTGATTTCATATTCTCTTATGTTTCTGATCCTGATGCGGATGACGATGAAACTCGTTATGCTATTACTCATAAGCGAATTATTCCCGAAGCTTCGAATTTGCAATTTTATTACGAGGTTTACGATATCCCGGTAAATTCAGAGCAATTATATCAATTTGAGTTAACTTATCGCATTACACCTATATCCAGGCGTTTCTCCTTATTCGGTTTAAGAAACAGAAGTAGTGATGCCATTACCATAGTAAACATTAACGACAGACCTGATTTCTCACAAAGTCTGGAAATTGATACAGAGAGATTAAGTTCCGGTAGATATGAATTGCATATTGAATACAAAGTTCCGGATACAGAGATTTCACGCACGGTAACCCATGAATTTGAAATTGAGTAAATCATACATCCAAAATTTTAATAAGCTAACATGGACATTCGCTTTGCTTTTGCTTTTAATTGTTGGTTGCAGCAGTTCATCTGAAATCAGAGTTCAGACGGGTGGTGTACAATTATTAGAAGAGGGGAAGCCTTCCTTTATAGTTCAGCAATCCGTTCTACCTACCGAAGACAGAAAGTCAAAAATTCGAATACATGGAGAGTTGAATTTGAATTCTTTGATTACTTCTTCAGATGGCGATCAAAATTTTGGCTTTTCAGCAAACGTGCAGATTTATAACCACAGAAAAAACTCGGATAGCGATCCATCAGAATTGGTTTTCTCAGAAACATTGGAAAGAAAATTTGAGGCTGGTATAGATAGGGCAGTACCATATAGATTCTCCATAGATGCCGATATTGAGCCCGGGCGCCATACCATATATATAGTTGTTCAGGATGCTGTAAGTAATTCCAGGGGTATCTTAGAAATTAGCAGCCTGGTTCCCGACCGTGGAAACCAAAAAGGGGATTTATCGCACATTTCGATTTCCGGAGGGTCTTTATCCTCTGAGAGTATATTAACGTATCATCTTCCTAAAGATGAAAAGCTCACTGCTGATTATAATGTTGCTCATTATAATGAGGTGAAAATTATCAGACGTCTGATGTTGTTTCAGGCAGATCAGGAGCCTGCCCGTTTAATGAGTTCACCAAATTATGGCAGAAGTTCTATTCAGTGGAGAGGAATACGCTATAATCGTTATGAAATCATAGAGACAGATACTCTTTTTTTTGAGGAGTCTGGAGTCTCGTCTATCAGTCAAAGTTTACCGCAGTTAGAAAGTGGTAATTATCGTTTAGAAATATCAGTTTGGGCAAGAACTGATTCCGATTGGAGACAAGAAACGTTTAGAGCCCGAGACTTTTCCTTTTTTACGGGATCATTTCCTTCGGTTCATTCATTAGAAGATTTAATTGGTCCGATGGTATATCTGATGAGTGATCGTGAATTTGAGCAGCTGACGCAATTAGAAGGTGCAGAGCAAAGGCGAGCATTTGATGAGTTTTGGTTGGAAAATACGGGTAGTAGCGAAAGAGCCAGAGAAACTATAGCAGAATTAGCAAAAAGGGTGGAACAAGCCAATAAGCAGTTTACCACCTATAAGGAGGGATGGAAAACGGATATGGGAATGCTATACATCCTGCTTGGAGAGCCTTGGTACGTGGTTAGAGTACGCCCGGATGTGATACAATGGCTCTATAACTACAATTATACCGATCCTCAGCGTGTGTACACCTTTGATAAAACAAGAATGGAACAAGACGAGTATCCCTTTGAAAATTTTGTACTCCGAAGGAATCAATTTTATCACACATTTCAGTACAAAACCATTCAGGATTGGCGCAGTGGTCATATTTTACAGCGATTATAGCCCTGCTAAGAAGCGCTTACAACTAATAGGTTTCTGATACAGTACTAGAGACCATTTATCTGCATGATGTGTAAAGTATATTTTTTACAATCCACACAGTATTATTCTAAGTAATTGATATATATAGCTTTTTTAAGCAAGTGTATACTATCATTAGTCTTATTGCTTCTGTGGTTACGTTTGTTACGGTACTTAGCTCTAAAACCTGCTTTAAACATATTTTTTTAAACAATCTGTAAAAAAAATTTTGCAATAAATTAACATAGATGTAGATTACAGACTGTTTCAAGTTGGCAAAAAAGCCTAAAAATCGTCTGGAAAAGTCTTTCAAAATTTCTTTTCTAACGCTAAATCACTAACAAACATGAGGTCAAATATGTTGAAAAAGCTACTAAGCGTAGCGATTGTATTGTTTTTGCCTCTTTCTGTGCTTGCGCAGACAGGGACAATTTCAGGAACAATCACCGATGCTGCGACTGGTGAAACTTTGCCTGGTGCTTCCGTTTTGGTAACAGAAACGGCTTCCGGTGCATCAACCGATTTGAATGGTGAATACACCATTTCGAATCTCGCGTATGGCACATACACTTTGCGTGTTACATACGTAGGTTATCAAACAGTTACTCGTTCCGTTGAGGTTAATCAACCTAACGTAACAGTGAACTTTGAGTTATCTGTAGACATGATTGGATTGGACGAACTCGTTATTTCGGGTTACGGAGTTCAAACCAAGCGTGAGATTACAGGTGCTATCTCAACCGTTCGCGCAAGAGACATCGAAAACGTTCCTCTTCAGAACGTAGAGAGTTTACTTCAGGGCCGTGCTGCCGGTGTGAATATCACATCTGTATCTGGTAACCCTGGTGGTGCTTTCCGAGTACAAGTACGTGGTAACGGTTCTATTAACTCAGCTACTGAGCCACTATATGTAATCGATGGGGTACCTGTATCTTTCTCGAATACATCTGGTCTAGCTAGTACTTCTCCACTAAACTCTATCAACCCAAGCGATATCGAGTCTATCGAAATCCTTAAAGATGCTGCTGCTGCGGCTATTTATGGTTCACAAGCTGCTGCTGGGGTGGTAATTATCAACACAAAAAGAGGTTCTACAACCGGTGTTACTCGTGTAACTGCACGTGCTGAAACTGGTGTTCGTTCTACTTCTATCGGAGTTAATTATCTTGATAGAGACGAATATTTAGATTACCTCGGTGAGGCGCGTGCTTTCCAGCAAGGTATTCGCCAAGTAAGTGGAAACGAAGATTTTATCGCAACTGCTCGTGAAAACCGCGTAGGTGCCATGAGAAATGCTTTTGGTAGTACTATTACTGATCCGGATAACCCGCTTTTTGGTGATCCATTAGGAAGAGATCTTGCTAACACAAGCTGGCAGGACGAGATTTATGATACTGGCGTATCTCAAAAGTACAATATCTCTGTTTCCGGTGGTGATCAAACAACAAGATTCTTCTTGTCAGGTGCTTACGAGGATACTGAAGGACACGTTTTCCGTGATCGTTTTACACGTTTCAACGTTCGTTCTAACGTAAGCCATAATGTTAATGATCGCTTGAGCACCAGCTTGAATATGAACGTTGGCCGTAGTACCCAGTTTGGTATTTGCCAGGGTGGTAACTTTACTAATTGTCCTACCTCACAGGCTAACTTTATTGCTCCTTTCTTCATCGCTCAAGATGATGAGGGTAACTACTTGCCTCACCCATCTTTCGGCTTAGCTGCTAACCCATTAGTAACAGCTAACGAGGTAGACCGTGATGTAACTGTTTGGTCTATCTTTGGTGATGTTAATGTTAGCTACCAGTTAACCGACTGGTTATCAGTTCGTGGTCTTTCTGGTTTAGACTTCCGTACTACAGAAGACCGTCGTTACGACAACATTATTGCCCAGCCAGGTGATGGTGGTTCACTATCCCACGCATTCCGCGAAGTAATCAACCACACTCACAACCTTGTATTTAATGCAAATCAAACATTTAACGATGTTCATAATGTGTCTGGTTTGATTGGTACTGAGTACAGAAGAAACTACAGTGAAGTAGTATCTACTCGTGGTATTGGCTTCCCTGGAACATTCTTTGGTGTATTAAATGCTAGCTCTGAAGCAGTTTCTGCTGCCGGTACTTTCACCGAGTTCCGCGTAGGTTCTTACTTTGGTAACTTTAAGTACAACTTTGATGAGAAATATTACATCTCGTTTATTGCTCGATATGATGGTCATTCTCGATTTGGTGCTGATACTAGATGGGGATTCTTCCCGGCTATTTCGGGTTCCTGGAGAGTTTCTGAAGAAGATTTCTGGACTGTTGATGTTATCGATGAGTTCAGAGTCCGTGCGGGCTTTGGTTTAACCGGTAATGCTGCTATTGGTAACTTTGCTTCCAGAGGTCTTTACTCTGCTGTAGGTTCTTACCTTGGTGCTACTGCCTTAACTCCAACGCAGCTTGCTAACGTAAACCTTGGTTGGGAAGAAGCACAAGAAATTAACATTGGTTTCGACTTGTCTTTCCTAGATGGCCGTATCTCTACTGCTATTGATATTTACCAGAAAGATAACAAAGACCTTCTTTTTGCGAGAAACCTTCCTTCAGATAGTGGATTCTTATCTATCACTGAGAACGTAGGTTCTGTTCGTAACGAAGGTATTGAGTTCGAAATCAATAGCGTAAATGTTAATACTACTAACTTCGTTTGGAGCTCACGTTTCAACATCTCTTTCATGAGAAATGAAATTCTTGAACTACCAAACGGTGAGACTATCAACCCTAACAGTATCTGGGAGCAATTAGAAGAAGGTCGTCCTATTGGTCAGATTTTTGCTGCTCGTTATGCTGGTGTTAACCCTGCTGATGGTCGCCCAATGTGGTACGACATCGATGGTAACATCACATACACTCCTGGAGTTGATGATCGTATTTATTATGAAGATGGTCAGGCTAACCAAGTTGGTGGTTTTGGTAATACTTTAAGCTACCGTGGTTTTACTCTTGATGCATTCTTCCAGTTCAGCTTTGGACAGTGGGCTATGGGAGGAACTGACTGGTACTTCGTACGTCAGCCTCAGTTCACTATGAACCTGGATGATCATACTCTTGACAGATGGCAAAATCCTGGCGATATGACTTACGTGCCTCACGCTGTAATTACTGGTGCTCAATATGCAGAAACTGCTGATTTCCGTACTACAGTTGGTACACATGCATTCTACAATGCAAGTTATATCCGCTTGAAGAACGTATCTTTCAGCTATGATGCACCTAGAGCATTAGCTAACCGCATTGGTGTTAACAATCTGCGATTGTTTGTATCAGGTGTAAACTTGATGACCTGGACCGCATGGCCATACTATGATCCTGAAGTTGCATTCAATACTATCGATATCTTCGGCAACTTTACAGCTGCATCATACCCAACTGCGCGTCAGATCAATGGCGGTATTGAAATTCAGTTCTAACCAGAAAAGATTGTAGACAATGAAAAATTTTAAAAAACTACTCGCAATACTAGTCATTGCCTTGTTTTATACAGGATGTAATGACTGGTTAGAAAGCGTAGACCCTGCTACATCTATTTCAGGTGAAGCAGTAGTAAGTACTCCGGATGGGGTTAACGCATTGCGTGCCTCTATGTACTCTAAAATCAGAAGAAGTTTTGGTTATACAACTCAATACTTTGTTGGGCCAAGTGCTTTTACTGATGAAACAACGAATAAAGCAAACTCCAGCCGTTTTGATGCATTAGTAAATGCTGTGGACGGCGATGGTGGAAGAACTCATCTTGGTACCTGGGCTGGCTCTGCCGGTTCAATTGCAATTGAAACTTATGGTATCATTAAAGATGCAAACATTATAATCAATGCAGTTCAACCAGGTGTTGTTTCCGATGCTTTATTGGATCAATACAAAGGTGAAGCTCTTGCAATACGTGCACTAGCTAAACACACTGCTGTTAGAGCTTATGGTTATGAGCCTGGGATGTTCAACATGAACCCGGATGCTCCTAACTGGAATTTGGGTATCGTATTGAGAACTGATGCTACTCTTGATGTTAGCGATGCTGACGATAGAGAAAGAGCAACAGTAACCGAGGTATATGCTCAAATCATGAGTGATTTAGCTGAAGCTAAAACTCTACTAGATGGCAGAAATGCTGACAGAACTGTTATTACCGAATCATTCGTTGATGGTTTAATGGCTCGTGTTTCTCTATATGCCGGTGAGTGGGCTGATGCCTATAATCATGCTGCAAATGCTCTAAGTAACGCAGGTTTAAGCCTAGCAGATACTCCTGATGCAGTTGCTAATGTATTTGCTCCTAATCAACCAGAAGCATTGTTTTACCTGTCATTAAATCCACAAACAGAAGCAATTGCTGGTTCAAATGTTAATAACGGACTTGCTGCTTATACCTCTACACAGTGGGTAGCTCAGGTTCCAACGCAACGTTTGATGGACTTGTTTGATGCAAATGACTATCGTTTAGGTGATTTCGTTCGTGATGACGATGGCGAAATCGTTATTGATGAAGATGCCAACAACCTCCCATTATATGATGGTGGATGGTTCCGTCCATGTCAGAATGACCAACAATCACCTCCTACCAACTTTGTTAACGACTGCTTAGCAGCTAATGACCTTGGTTTGAGTTCTACAAAGTGGTTGGGAAGAAATGGTAACATGTCGGATAACATTCCTTATATGAGAATTGCTGAATTGTATTTGATTCAAGCTGAAGCTGCTGCTAAAAGAGATGGAAACGTTTCTGGCCCTGCAGTAACTGCTTTGAATACACTTCGTGAAGCTCGTGGCTTGGCTCCTGTTGCTGCTGGCGATTTTGCTAATTTGACAGCTTGGGAAGACGAAGTTCTTGAAGAAAGAATGAGAGAACTATTCGTAGAAGGTCACAGATTCTGGGATCTAAAGCGTCTTGGTAGAACCATTCCAAATGCAGCTGGTGATGATAAATTCAGACCAGACAGCTATAGAATGCTTGCGCCAATTCCTGAGTCAGTTGTTGGGCAAAATCCACTTATCTTGCAAAACCCAGGTTATAACTAATAGAGTACGTATATCTTATGAAAAACTTAAAAGCAACATACTTTCTCTTGTTGGCTATGATTCCAATGGTTTTTGCCGGTTGTGATTCATTGTTCGATACAGGAGATACAGAAGCAGTATATGAAGGTCCTACCGTAGTGGCATTTTTCCCACTACAACAAGTAGGGCGTGTGTCACAAGATAATGTGGCACTAGAAGTACAGTTAATCGGCGAGCAAAGATCATCAGCAGTTGAAGTTACTATCGCTGTTGATGGTTCTAGCACTGCCGTTTCTGGAACTCACTTTACTTTACCTTCAACTACAGTAACAATTGCTCCTAATACGAGTATAGTTAATGTACCTGTAAACTTGATTGAAGGTTCAATATCTTCAGGTGAAGTAGATTTATTTCTAAACATTACCGGTGCTTCCGGAGATGTTGAGGCTTCAGAAAACTTGAAGCAAGCAAGAGTGATTATTCGCCCTTAAGCGAAATCATTTCTAGCTTAATTATTAAGGGAGCAAATTTCGATTTGCTCCCTTTTTTTATACGATGAACTTTCCTTGAGCGTTATTTACACTTATTTTTGTGACACAATTTTCTAAATACAATTAAGCATGCGTCTTTTCATACCACTATTATTTTCTGTTCTATTTCTGATTTCATCCTGTGTTGATTACGATAAATTTTCAGAGCAAAGATATATCCACTTAGGTTTTTGGATTGATGATATCAGGTCAAGTTTCACTCAAGACCAGGATACTCTGAGAGTTGACGAAATTAAATTTTTAGTTAATCGCGTAGTTATTGAGGCCGAAGAAGACAAAGGTCTTGAAAGTTTAAGAACTGCAATTTTTCGTTACACGAGAAATATGAATGAGCCCATAGTTGTATTATTTACACCTTCAGCAGTTCCTTTTGATAATCCTGAATTATATTTATTTCAAAAGGGCCCTTACCGATCAAATGAGACTATTAACGACACAGATTTCGTAGTAGGTGATGAACAATATTCATTTGTTTTTAAAGGAACTGTAAATGGAGAAGAATTTGTCTATCGTTCTTTAGCAGAGCAGTCTTACAATTTTGACATAGAGAACGTCATACTGACAAATTCTTTAGAAACATTGACCATTCAGAAACGGTTTATACTGGATAATTTTATTAGAGAAATTCCATTTCAAACCTTGCTTGAACCCACTTCTGAAGACAAAGCTCGTATAGATTCATTGTTTTTGAATAATATCGAAGTTTCCTTTTTTGCTGAGAATTTCAGAGAGAATTAAAAGGTCTTTCTAAATAGCGCAGATTACTAGCCATAGAGTGTTCCTGATTCATGTAATGGCTGAGAGTATTACTTTTGCAAAGAAATATTTGCTCTCAGGTAAACATCCCAAAACGAAAGTTCTGGATATAAAGTCATACTTTTTTAGAGCATTTTTTGAGATTAAGAGATTCAAATAGAGAAGATAGACCAATCTGAATACTCGGTTATGTTTCAAAAGTACAGAATCTAATCTCCGTATTCGTAATTCGTATTCAGACTTAATTGCATTCTACGTATCTTGCGCAGATAAAATTAATTACGAAAAACGAAACACAACACATTTATGCGCTTTAATGAAAGACGTACGAAAATTGTTTGTACGATAGGTCCGGCTACAAATACCCCTGAGAAGATTGAAGAACTATTATTAAATGGGATGAACATGGCCAGATTGAATCTGTCTCATGGTAGCCACGAAGATCATAGAAAAGTAATAGAAGCGCTCAGAGCCGTTGCTAAGAAACATAATGTTGGTCTGCCAATTATGATGGACTTGCAAGGCCCAAAAATCCGTGTTGGACAGATGAAAGATGGTGGTCAGCTTATTGAGACCGGGAGTTATATAACCCTTACACCTGACGAAATAATTGGAGATGCTACAACAATCCCAATAGATTATCCCCATTTAGCCAAAGATGCTAAAGAAGGTGACGTTATTCTGCTTGATGATGGTCTTTTAGAGTTTCGTATTGTTAAAATAGATCAGGGTGAAATTAAAGCGCGAGTGGTTGTAGGCGGATTTTTAAAACCTCGCAAAGGCGTAAACCTTCCAAATGTTAATCTTTCTATATCTTCTATTACAGAGAAAGATGTAGCTGATTTAGATTTTGGTACTAAAATGGGCGTTGATTATGTAGCCTTGTCTTTTGTGCGTCGCTCGGAAGATGTACAAGAAATCATATCTAAAGTAAGAGCCCGAGGTAGTAATGCCGGAATTATTGCTAAAATTGAAAAACCTGAAGCCATAGAAGAAATTGAAGATATCATTCAGGAATCTGATGGTATTATGGTTGCACGTGGCGATTTGGGGATAGAGGTAGCGAGTGAGAAAGTACCTTTATTACAAAAACGTATTATCAAAAAAGCGCGCATGGTCGGGAAGCCTGTAATTACAGCAACCCAGATGTTGGAATCTATGATTAATAACCCTAGACCAACACGTGCAGAGAGCTCAGATGTGGCTAATGCCGTATTGGATGGAACTGACGCCGTAATGCTTTCAGGGGAATCAGCAGCCGGTAAATATCCGATGGAAGCCGTTCGTACCTTAGATAAAATTTGTCGCAATATTGAATCGCAGACGAGTTCTATTTACCAAAATATGAAGTTTATTAAGCCGGAATGGAAAGAAAAACAGGTAGTAGAATCGCTTAGTTATGCCTGTATTAATATTGCTGAAGCGGTTGAGGCAAAACTTATTGCAACAATCACACACTCAGGAACAACGGCTCGTCGTATTGCGAAATATCGTCCTCAAATACCCGTTATAGCTTTCACGGAAAGTGAAGAAGTCCAACGTCAGTTAAATCTGGTTTGGGGTGTTACATCCGTAAAGCTAGACCAGTTATTCGATACCGATACTAGCGTTAAGGTTATGGAGGATTATCTCAAAGATATTGGCCTTATAAGTTCGGGAGAGCGTCTGGTTCTGGCTACTGGTATGCCAATCGCAAAACGCGGTCATACGAATATGTTAAAAGTGAGTAAAGTGTCCTGATTTTAGGAATGCAAAGCATCCGCCCATTAATAATTTTAATACTCGTTCTGTTTATAACAGGCTGTGGGACTACGCTGCGTAGTGGTTGGGCGGATTTTAATGCTTATTTCAACACGTATTATAATGCGATAACATTATTCAACAGCGCTGAAGAACAAGTACAAAGGCAAGTTGCCCGTGAGCAGATAAATCCGGAACGCCCCATCCGTATTCATAGAACGCCTCCCAGAGTTGCTCAGCAAGATTTTGAACAAGTTATATTGACCAGCGCTGATATTCTTCGCGAGCATAATACCTCTCGTTGGGTTGATAATGCGATTGAATTAATAGGTAAAAGCTATTTTTACCAGCAACAGTATTTCTCGGCTGATCAAAAGTTTATAGAACTATACAATAATGCCTTAACTCCACAACGCCAGCAATTGGCTGTTTTATGGCGAGGACGTGTTTTTCTTGAGATGAATGAGGCTAATGCGGGAATAAATTATCTCAATACACAGCTAGTCAATTCTGACTTGCAATGGGAATCAGCTATTCTTGCTGAAGTGCAGTTAGTTTTAGCGCAACTTTATATTAAGCAAGAAAGATGGGAGCTTGCTGAATCCACTTTGGCTGAAGCGCTGCCCAATGTGTCCGGCAATGTGTTACGTTTTAGAGGTAACTTTCTTCATGGCCAATTATTAGAGCGTTTAGGCAGATATGAAGAAGCTTTTGATGCCTACAGAGTAGCTACCAGCCGCTCTAATATGGAATTCTATCTAGTATATCATGCTACGAATAAGATGGGCGTGATGGCGCGGAATATGGGTGATTACGAATGGGCATACAATCACTTCCGCAGAATGGCTAGAAATGATAAATTCTTCGAGTTTCTTGGAAATATTGAATTTGAACAGGCTCGGACATTACAGGCTAGCGGTAATTTTGCTGATGCCGAAAATATCTATAAAACCCTTCTTCGCAGAACATTTTCTCAGCCTACTCGTGAAGGACGTGCCAAAACCTATTATGGATTAGCAGAGATTTACAGAATCCATTATCAGGATTTCTCATTAGCTGCAGCGTATTACGATTCGTCTTCTCGTGCTGTTAGTGATTTAAACAGAATGCCCGAAAGGTTTGATGCCTCTTTGCTATCTCGCTCTTTCGGTGAATTTGCTCGTCTGTCAAAAGAATCTGCCCATCAGGATTCGTTGCTTTGGCTTGGTTCCTTATCTGAAATGGAATTAGACTCTGTAATTAATGTGGTTAGAGAGCGGAAATTGAAAGAATTAGAACGACAAGCCAGAGAGGCGCGTCAATCCGGTAGTATGGTTGTTATTGATGCTGATGAAGCATATCAGCAGGCTGATCAGGTAGGTGGAAACGGCTTCTTAAATCATTTGAATCCTCAAATTGTAAATCAGATGATGCAGTCTTTCCAGGCGCATTGGGGAGGACGTCC
>SKIC01000039.1 GCA_007116685.1 Balneolales bacterium | reverse complement strand
TTTCCAGCAACATAACAGCGCACATCATCATTACTGATTTCATAATGTGATTCCCGAACCAGTTTGGAAAGCACAAATAACCGATATAAACCATAGCCAAGTAAAGGTATTTGAAGCCCTGCTATTAGAAATTCTCGGGCAAAGGCTTTCCATGTTATCGTAATTTGGTAGGTATCGGACTTGCTTTTCATATCAAATACATAAAACTGCGGTTTCTTTGCAGGTAACGAATTGCCTGCTGAGGCCATTCCGAAGATACTAAGTAAATCGAAATCTCAATTTATTTTTGCCTTGGCAATCTGGAAATATATAGTCGCTGTTTGGTTAACCATAGTCATTATTGCTGGCTTTGCAGTCGATATCCCAATGATTCCCATCCTTGAGGAAACATCCCGTAATTTGGTTTTTCATGTACCCATGTGGTTTAGCATGACGTTTCTCTTTTTTGTTGGGGTAGTTTACAGTATTCGCTATCTCAATAGTGGAAATATGGAGATGGACAGAATGGCGGCCTCTCTGACCAAAGTTGGAATTGTTTTGGGAATCTGTGGCTTGCTCACCGGTTCTATTTGGGCACGTTTCACCTGGGGTACTTGGTGGACATTCGCTGAGCCCAAAATCAATCTCTCTGCCATGGCCATGATGATTTACGTGGCTTATTTCGTATTACGCTCAGCTTTTGATGATCCTCAAAAAAGAGCAAAAATGGCCGCAGTGTATAATATCTTTGCTGCCAGTACGATTCCATTTCTGCTTTTTATCATCCCGAGGCAATTGCCAAGTTTACACCCGGGCGCAGATGGTAATCCTGCTTTCGACGAAATTACTGCCCCGGAACTGCGCTACGTTTTTTATCCGGCAGTAATTGGCTTCATCGGTTTGGGACTTTGGCTCACTGATTTAGTGCGCCGCTCAGACATCCTAAGTGAAAAACTCGCTAAACCTGAATAATTGTAACAATGATTCACATTCTCCTCACAATTTTCCTATACATTTCGGAACCTTACCAGCAATGGGAGGGAGCAGAGTCAGCCTACAGTAATGTGTTTATGCAATTTCTTGCATCAAATGACTTAATGCCGGTTGTTCTAGCTGTAAGTTTATTGATTTGGTTCACCTTGTTGGCGTTTGTAATTCGCTTGGATTTCAAACTCACCAGGCTTGAAAAACAATACAATTCTGAAGATTAAATACTAAAAGCTTTTACACATGAAACCCAGACTGATTGTTGGTATTGTATTTATGGTTTTATTCACCTCGTTGGTGATGTACAATTTTAGCCAAAGTATTAGTTCCTACGTAGATTTTGAACAGGCTTCAACTCTTGATGGAAATAGAATTCACGTTATTGGTGAATGGGTACGAGATGAACCAAGTAGCTTTTCAAGAGAAACCATGACTTTTTCATTCACAATGAAAGACGAAAGCGGAAATGTGCGCCAAGTACGTTATGCAGGACCAAAACCGAACAATTTTG
This sequence comes from Balneolales bacterium, assembly GCA_007116685.1. Lineage (GTDB taxonomy): Bacteria > Bacteroidota > Rhodothermia > Balneolales > Natronogracilivirgulaceae > SKIC01. The sequence continues at coordinate 3,800 of SKIC01000039.1, read as the reverse complement.
AGCAAGCCGACCAGCTCGTTGTAATTGGTTCAATGCGCAATAATGTTTTCCATTCTTCTGACATGCTCATCAAGTGTCCGTCAAAATACAATGACGCTTCGGGCATGGAATTTACAGCCGTAGAATAACCCACAAACTACTTACAGTTATATTTCAATGATAGGGATTATAGGCTCTTCAGCCATTATTTTAGCATTTCTCTCGGCAGTAGCAGCCACCATCTTTTATTACCTTGCTGCCGCAAATAAATACCACAATGCTGAAAACGTAGCAAATTTCTTTTATATGCTAAAAGGGTCGATGGTATTATTTGCCTCGGGTCTTTTGCTTTATATCCTGCTCACTAATCAATTTCAGTATTATTATGTATTTAACTACACCAGTTTAGACTTACAAACCAGGTATCTGATTGCCGCATTTTACAGCGGTCAGGAAGGTAGTTTCTTGCTTTGGATTCTCTGCGGTTTTTTGGTTGGGTTGGGAATTCTTAAGTACACAGAGGATACATACCGGTCTCCGGTGATGTTTTTCATGACCCTCACTCAGGCATTTTTACTGTCTATGATTGTGGGTATTTCGCTCTACTTTTTTGATTTAGGTGCCAGTCCTTTCAGAACGCTTTTCTCTGAGATGTCTGATGCACCGGTTTTTCGTTCAAATCCTGATTTCATTCCCGCAGATGGTTCCGGCTTGAATGATTTACTTAGAAGCCCTTGGATTGTGATTCATCCACCTATCATTTTTATCGGTTTTGCGATGATGACCGTGCCATTTGCATTTGCACTTGCATCACTATGGAAGCGTAAATACCACGAGTGGATTTATCCTGCTTTACCATGGACACTGGGTGCTAATCTGGCCTTATTGACTGCCATTTTCCTCGCCGGTTATTGGGCTTATGAAACTCTTTCGTTCGGTGGATACTGGGCATGGGATCCCGTTGAAAATGCATCTTTAGTACCCTGGATATTTGGAATGGCTGGTATTCACACCATGCTCATTCAGAAAAAGAGTACCATTGCACACAAAGGTTCAATCATATTTGCCGTGCTTGCCTACGCCACCATCATATATCAGACTTTCCTGACGCGTTCCGGAGTTCTTGGTGAGGCTTCTGTACACAGTTTTGTAGATTTAGGTCTTTATAATCAGTTATTACTTTTTGTATTGACGATTACTGCACTTGGTGCCGGTCTGATTCTATATCGCTACAAAGAGCTACCAAAGCCGCAAAAAGAAGCTGCGCTACTCAGTCGTGAGTTTCTGATGTTTAGCGGTGCATTTATTTTATTTATGACTGGATTCGTAATAATCCTTGGAACCAGTTCTCCTATACTTGGTCGCCTTTTTGTAGCAAATCCTACTCCTCCCGATCCTGTATTTTATAATCAGTGGACTTTACCTTTTGCCATATTGATTGCCGTTTTTACTGTTTTAACGCAATATATATGGTGGAAGAAGCAAGACGCCGAATCACTTTCCTCTGAGTTAATATCGCCAACCTTTGCGGCCTCTATTGTAACCGTTGTCACCATAATGCTGGCTGATATTGATAATCTCTGGTATATGGTGTACCTATTTGCTGCGTATTTTGCGGTGATAGGAAACTCAATCATTATGGTCCGGTTGATTGCCAGAAAACCAAAACTCATTGGTGGAACGGTTACGCACATTGGTTTAGGTGTTTTATTTCTTGGATTTTTGGGCGCTGCATACGACAGACCATTGTTAGATCAAGAAACGAGAAATTACAACCGTGCGGTTCTTGCAGGACAGGTAATGGATTCTGATGGCTTTCCTGTTCATCAAACAATCGAATTTATTGAGCTGGAAAGAGGTAAGCCAAAGCTTCTCGATAACCGATATATGGTGACCTATCTGGATGCCGAAATCACAAATCACAACCGTCCGGGTGAGCAACGTTACAAAATCCACTTCGAGAATATAAATAACCCCGACGATCAGTTTTATCTCTACCCAATAGTTTACCCCATGTTGGCGAACTCTGCTCCTGGTGCTATTGAATGGACTGTAGAGCCGGAAATTCGAACAGGCTTAACTCGTGATTTATACATGTATGTTGCAGGTTCAGCCTTGGTTGATCAGGAAATTGAGCGAATGAATCGCGAAACAGCGCAACAGGGAATGCAGACTATCACCGGAATGGGCGCAGATCAGGCCTTGGCTGCTGAAGAACAAAATACTGTAGAGATTCGTCGTGGGTCTGAAATTACATTCGGTGATTACACGGTTCATTTTGTCAATTTCCAAAATGTAGCAGAGACTGAAATCGAAGACGAAACTATACTTGCTGTCAGAGCTTCTATACAAATCACTCACAACGATACCGAAGTATCCGAAGTGGTAAACCCTCTATTTGTTATTTTTGATAGCGATGAGGGGCCGATGGCGTATTCTCCACCTTCTTCTATCTCTGAGTTCGAGGCTTCTGTTCGCTTTACAGAAGTAAATCCAAACTCAGAAACAATTACACTTGAATTTGATGGAATTACCGGGGAAGTAACCAGAGATTGGATTTTATTAGCCGCAGAACATAAACCTTTTATATCCGTTGTATGGCTTGGTACTTTCTTGTTGATGTTCGGATTTAGTATTTCCATATTCCGACGTTGGCAAGATCAGAAAAAGCGTGAAGCCAAAGCCAAAGCAGAAAAACGGAAAATAGAAGAGGTTCACCTTGAAGAAGAAAAGGAACTGGAAGACATCATTGCCTAATAAAATTGCAGCTGTATTCCTTATTTGTATTCTGAGTCTGATAAATTTTTCAGATTCAAATGCTATGAAATCTAATTCAGACATTGTTTTTAACCAGAACAATGAAATATCTGGCACATCTGCTATGTTTCGTTCGTTTGCGGTTCCGGGATGGGGGCACTACTATGCCAATCCCGATGACTGGCGCCGAGGCCAATTTTACATGGCCGTTGATGCCGCACTGATAACCTCTCTGACATTATTGGTAGTAAACTCCAATTTACTGGAGACCAATCTTGCAACCTTCGCAAGAACGTATTCTGGTACTGATTTAGATGGAAGAAGCAGGCAATTTGCTTTGGCAGTTGCCAATTTCAATTCTTTGGCCACCTACAATGCACAGCAAGAGCGCACCTTTAATTGGGATCGCCTATTCCCGGATACCCCTGAAAATTTCTGGCAATGGGAAAGCGAAGACCACCGATTGCGATACGGTAATATCCGCTCCAGGTATGACAAAGTGAATCGTCAGATTCCTACAGTGATTGGTTTGATGGTTGCAAATCGCTTGATTAGCGGAATCAGCAGTTTTGTTCATGTTCGAAATCAGGATATCAGCTTACCGGAAGTAAGTATGTTTTACTCGCAAGAGCCAAACGGCAACTTACATCCAACAGCATCTGTCCGTTTCCACTTCTGATTATGATTCGCCACAAACTTACAGTAGCATATCACGGTGCTGTATTTCATGGTTGGCAAGCCCAAAACTCCACTGAGCAAACAGTCCAAGGCAAAATTGAAGAAGCCTTAAGCACAGTTTTTCGTCAAAAAATACAAATTATGGGTGCAGGCAGAACCGATGCCGGCGTTCACGCCGACGGGCAGGTAGCCCATTGTGATTTACCTCAGGAAATGACCGAGAAATTACGCCAGCGTTTAAATAAGTTGCTTCATCCTCATGTGTCCATTCGCGCTTTTGAAATAGTAAATTCAGAGTTTCATGCACGCTTTGATGCAACATGGCGCCGATATCGATATGATATCATTTTGGATGCGAATCCACTATTACACGATTTTAGTTGGCA
>SKIC01000129.1 GCA_007116685.1 Balneolales bacterium | reverse complement strand
CAAAGTTCCGGTTCGGCTGGCAATGATTTAACAACCAATCCGGACTTCCTCGCTGAAATCAGAGCACCTCAAGGTTCCATTGGTGGAGTTTCCAGTTTCCAGGTTCAATTTGGTGGAACTGAAATTTACACGCCCGGAGATAAAGTGGATGTTTTAGTGGTGATGAACCCCGCGGCATTGAAAGCGAATCTTCATTTCCTGAAGCCAGGCGGAACCATCGTTGCAGACCGGGATAATTTCACTCGAACTAACCTGAAAAAGGCCGAGTACGAAAGTAATCCTCTGGAAGACGACTCCCTGCAAGATTATCAACTTATCAGAACTCCCGCCACGTCCCTCACGCAGGAAGCGCTGAAAGATTTGTCGCTCGATAAATCCATGGTTGCCCGTTGTAAGAATATGTTTGCTCTCGGGGTCACGTTCTACATGTTCAGCCGGAAGCTAAAAACCACTATTGATTACTTTGATAGTAAATTCAAAAATAAACCGGAGATTGCCGAAGCCAATAAACGCGCTTTGGAAGCAGGTTTCAGTTATGCTGAATCAACAGAGTTATCTGGGCAGGCCATACACATACCACCTGCAAAACTTACAAAAGGTACCTACCGGAACATCGATGGAAACACAGCGGTAGCCTGGGGCTTTTTGGCTGCGGCTGAAAAAGCAGGTAAGAAATTATCCCTCTGCTCCTACCCTATTACGCCGGCTACGGAAATTCTTCAGGAATTATCGAAGCGCAAAGACATGGGTGCCATTGTCTTTCAGGCGGAAGATGAAATCGCTGCCGTTTGTGCTGCAATTGGTGCTTCTTTTGCAGGAAATATATCAGTAACTACCACTTCCGGCCCCGGAGCATCGCTAAAAGCCGAAGCCATGGGATTAGCAGTTATTGCAGAGTTACCTTTGGTTTTGGTAAATGTACAACGTGCCGGTCCTTCAACAGGTTTACCTACAAAAACGGAACAAAGCGATCTAAACCAGGCACTCTATGGGCGCCATGGAGAAGCTCCTGTAGCGGTAATTGCTGCAAGTACTCCAAGCAATTGCTTCCAATATGCTTTCGAAGCCTGTCAACTCGCTATCGAGCACATGACTCCAGTTGTATTGCTAACTGACACCTATTTATCCAGCGGTACAAGTCCATGGAAAATTCGATTCCCCGAAGATTTGCCCGATATAAAAGTGCCGGAATTCATCGGTAATCCTGAAGAGTGGTTGCCCTACAAACGAGATCCGGAAATGCTGAATCGTTATTGGATGGAACCTGGAAAATCAGGTTTTGAGCATAGAATTGGTGGCTTAGAAAAAAAAGAGGAAACGGGAAATCTCACATATGAGCCCCTCAATCATCAAAAAATGGTGAAAATCCGTGAGGAAAAGGTACAGCAAATTGCCAAACGATTACCTGAACAAAAAATCACCGGTGGACAAAGCGGACGTCTTTTAGTTGCCGGTTGGGGAAGCAGCTTTGGCGCAATTCACTCAGCGGTTATGGAATTGCTCGAAGCAGGAATTACGGACATAGGATTTGCTCATTTTCATTATATAAACCCTCTCCCAAGCAACACAGAGGAAGTTTTAGAGGTATTTGACCAGGTTTTGGTTTGCGAACAAAACAACGGGCAGTTTGCCAACTATCTGAGAACAAAATTTCCCAAAACGAAGATTCACCAATTCAATAAAATTCAAGGTCAGCCCTTCTTTGTGGATGAAATCAAAGACAGCATTCTGAATACTCTAAAGGAGGAACCAATCAATGCCTGATATTATCAACGACAGAGCACCCGATTTGCATAAAAAAGACTTCATGAGTGACCAATCCGTACGTTGGTGTCCGGGTTGTGGTGATTTCATGATACTCAACAGCTTACAAAAAGCTTTCGCTGAATTGGGTGAAAAAAAAGAAGATATCGTCTGTGTTTCTGGAATCGGCTGTTCTTCCCGTATCACCTATTATTTGGATACGTTCGGAGTGCATTCCATTCATGGCAGGGCCATACCCACAGCAACCGGAATTAAATTGGCCAATCCGGAATTAAGCACATGGGTTATGACCGGAGACGGTGATTGTATGGCTATCGGAGGAAATCACTTCATCCACGCTTTACGCCGCAATATTGACCTCAATATTGTCATCTTCAACAACAAGATTTACGGGATGACGAAAGGGCAATCCTCACCTACTTCTCCCCTCGGCCTGAAAACGAAAACAGCCTCAGGCGGAGTTTACGAACGCCCTTTTAGCATCGGAGAACTCGCCATTAGTGCCGGAGCTACCTTTTTTGCTCGTGTTCCGGATAAGAGTCCGAAGTTGCTGGAAGAAGTAATGCATGCAGCCTATAAGCACAAAGGTACTTCCGTTATCGAAGTTTTGCAGAATTGTGTGATTTACACTGATGGTATCCACGAGCAAATAACAGGCAAGGACACTCGTGATGATAACCAAATAGTATTGGAGCATGGCGAAATACTGCGTTTTGGAAAAGATACCGCCTATGGCTTAGTTCAGGAAGGTTTTCAATTAAAAAAGAAACCTTTGGATGAATCCGAGGAGAACTTTCTACGACATGACGCTCAAAATCCTGATCCTGCTTTTCAATTGGCACTGGCAAGATTATCCCTGCCTAAAAACCCTGTAGCAGTTGGAATCATCCGAAATGTTGACGACCTGAGCTTTGATCAACAAGTACATCAAGGGATAGCCTTGGCCAAAGAAAACACGGCTTTTAAAAGTTTAAATGATCTTTATACCAGCGGTAACACTTGGGAAATTTCATAAGCCAAAACATCAAATTATTTACGGAATGGGATGATGAAATAATCCAATCTATCCCATTTACTCACCTTTCACACAATGCATCTCATACATCACAAAAAGCAATTAAGTCCTAATATCTCGCTTTTCGAAATTGACGCTCCCCTGATTGCTAAAAAACATCAAGCCGGTAACTTTGTAATCCTCAGGATAAACGAATTCGGCGAACGCATCCCCCTCACTATCGTAGATTCTAATAAGGAAAATGGACGCATCACTTTGATTGTCCAATCCATCGGAAAAACTACTGAGATGATGAAAAACCTGGAGACTGGAGATTTCATCAAAGATTTGGTAGGTCCGCTTGGCGAAGCCACCCCGATTACCAATTACGGTACCGTTGTATGTGTTGGTGGTGGTGTTGGTACAGCCGTAATTTATCCCCTGGCAAAAGCATTAAAAGATGCAGGAAATAAAGTAATTAGCATCACCGGCGCCCAAAATGCAGCAGCTGTAATTCTGGAAGATGAGATGCATTCCTGCTCAGATGAATTGATACTTACCACTGATGACGGATCAACCGGCAAAAAGGGATTTGTAACCCACGCCCTATCAGAACTTTTGAAGTCTGAGATCAAACCCGATTATGTGTTCACAACGGGTCCTCTGGGAATGATGAAGGCCGTTTCTGAGCTCACAAAATCTTGGAAAATACCAACCATGGCTAGTTTAAACCCCATCATGATGGATGGAACCGGAATGTGTGGGGCTTGCAGGGTAACGGTTGGCAATGAATTGAAATTTGCTTGCGTTGATGGTCCTGAGTTTGATGCTCATGCCATAGATTTTGATGAATTAATTACCAGAAATGGCAACTATAAAAAGATTGAGAAAAAGGCAGTGAAGAACGGAGTATCAAAAGTGACTTGTAAAACAGGAGTTCCGGCATGAGACGAAGCAGAGAAAAAAAGCCGGCCTACGAGAAAAAAATCCCTCTCAAGCCCAAAGAACGCATGGCTATCAACCGCCATATGCCCATTGAGAAAAACCCCGAATGCCGGGTACAAAACTTCACCGAAGTTTCTGATGGTTTCAATGTTGAATTAGCATCTCAGGAAGCATTAAGATGCTTGGAATGCAATGATCCGGTTTGCACTCAGGGTTGCCCTGTAAATGTAGATATCCGTTCTTTTATTGGGATGATTTATCAGAAGGATTACCAGGGAGCCATCAACAAAATTCGGGAATCAAATTATCTGCCAGCTATTTGCGGACGCGTTTGTCCGCAGGAAAGTCTCTGTGAGCAAGTTTGTTTGGTTGGAAAACGAAACGAACCTCTGGCTATTGGTAAACTTGAACGATTTGTTGCTGATTTCGAGCGAAATAACGGCGGTATATCCGTACCCGAAAAACAGCCTCCTAAAAATCAGAAAGTGGCTGTAATTGGCTCTGGTCCCGGTGGACTCACCGCTGCCGCTGATTTAGCCGTACGTGGCTATGATGTGACCATCTTCGAAGCATTACACGAGGCAGGTGGCGTACTGAAATTCGGTATTCCTGAATTTCGTTTACCCAAGCATATTGTAGATGCTGAAATTGATCGTATTAAAGCACTTGGCGTAGAAATTCAAACCAATGTATTGATCGGAAAAACCATCACTATTGATGAACTGTACGATGAGATGGGCTTTCTTGCTGTTTATATCGGAACCGGTGCCGGCTCTCCCCGCTTCATGAATATTCCTGGGGAAAATCTCAGCGAAGTTTATTCCGCCAGCGAAGTACTCACGAGAGTGAATTTGATGAAATCCTATAAATTCCCGGAATATGATACGCCCATAAAAATGGGCAAACGAATTGCCATTATTGGTGGTGGAGATGTTGCTATGGATGCTGCTCGAACATCGAAAAGGTTTAATCCTGAGAGAACGATGTTACTCTACAGGCGCTCCAGAGAAGAAATGCCGGCTCGTGCTGAAGAAATCCACCACGCTGAAGAAGAAGGAATCGACTTTAGATTTCTCACTAATCCCATTGCCATACTCGGCGATGAGGATGGCCATGTAACCAGAATTGAATGTCAAAAAATGGAACTCGGACCTCCCGATGAAAACGGCAGGCAAAGACCCATACCTGTACCTGATTCCAATTTCATAATCGAAGCAGATACTGTAATTATGGCAATTGGCCAAAATCCGAATCCAATCATTCAGCAGACCACGCCCGGACTGGAAACTACCAAATGGGGAACCATTACGGTAAACGAAGATGGAGAAACCAGCCGGAAGGGAATTTTCGCCGGTGGGGATATTTCGCGTGGAGGCGCCACAGTAATCCAAGCAGTCGCCGACGGCAAACTAGCTGCCGCTTCGATAGATTCCTATTTGGAGACACTTCGTAACTAGAAAGTGCTAATTAATACATCAACGGGCTGCCGCGATAATGTTAAATGCTAACCATTTCTACAAGTACCACTTCTAGTTAAAACCTCGTTACCATTCCCCAAGCGCGGCTGTCCGATTCGCTTTCGAATAACCACATTTTTTCGGACAGCAGCTTCTTGAT
>SKIC01000077.1 GCA_007116685.1 Balneolales bacterium | reverse complement strand
GTTTTCACATTTAATATTCGCAAATGATTCTCATAATCGACAATTACGATTCATTCACGTACAATCTAGTGCATTTAGTTGCGGCTCACACAAAATTGTATCAGGTGTACAGAAATGACAAACTTTCTGTGGATGAAGTTAAGGCCATGCGCCCTTCAAAAATCCTCATTTCACCTGGTCCGGGTAGACCGGAGGACGCCGGTATCACAGAAGCACTGATTAAAGACTTAGGTTCAAAAATACCAATTTTGGGTGTTTGTCTTGGGCACCAGGCTATTGGTCAGGTTTATGGTGCTAAAGTAGTGCATGCTCCGAGCTTGATGCATGGAAAAACTTCCGTAATAACGCATGATGGGAAATCAATTTTTGAAAATGTAGATCAGGATTTTATTGCAACACGATATCACTCTCTTTGCCTGGAAGAAGAAAGCGTTCCTGATGAATTGGAAGTAACGTGTCGGACTACCGACGGATTGATTATGGGTGTCCGCCACAAATCTCATCCTGTCGAAGGAATCCAATTTCATCCCGAAAGTATTTTGACGACTGAAGGACCTAAAATGCTTGAAAATTGGGTTAAGCAATAGAGAAAACTTGAAAGTACCAATACAATGATATTTAAAGATATTTTAGAAAAACTCAGTAGGCACGAGCATCTATCCAACAAAGTAGCAGAATTTGCACTATCCGAAATTATAACCGGACAGTGTAATCACGCTCAAACGGCTGCTTTCTTATTCGGAATGCGTTCCAAAGGTGAAACCGTAGATGAGCTCGCCTCTTTCGTGAGAGTGATGCGGAATGCTTCTTTAAAAGTAAATGCGAGTCACGAAAATGCCATTGACCTATGTGGGACCGGCGGAGATGGAACGGGCACTTTTAATATTTCAACCGCAACCATGTTTGTTGCTGCTGGAGCAGGGGTACCCGTTCTAAAGCACGGTAATCGCAGTATTTCAAGTAAAAGCGGTAGTTATGACGTGCTCGAAGAATTAGGCGTGAAACCGGATTTGCCCAAAGAAGCTGTAGAAACCTGCTTTGCAGAGACTGGAATGGCATTTATGTTTGCTCCATTGTTTCACCCCGCCATGAAATACGTTATGCCCGCTCGTAAGGAACTGGGGATGCGGACTTTTTTCAATATTCTCGGACCATTATTGAATCCGGCGGGAGTGAAGCGACAGGTAATTGGTGCCTATAACAAAGACGTTGCCGCTTTAATGATGCGCATCTTATCCCAATTAGATACGGAATTTGCCTACGGTGTTCACGCTGCGGATGGCATGGATGAATTCACCACTACAACTACTACGCACGTTTTTACATTGCAATACGGCAAAGTTTCCAGCGGTTCTACTTTCGATCCAAGAATGTTCAGTTTGGAAATTCAACCTTCCGAAGCTTTACTGGGAGGCGATGCCAAATTCAATGCCGAAATCATTAGGAATATCCTTCATAACAAGGCAAGCCGGGCTCAGAAAGAGATTGTATTACTGAATGCGACGTTTGCTTTAAAAGCATCGGGTTTGTTTGATGATATCGAAGTTGCTCATCAAAAGGCTAAGGAAAGTATAGACTCAGGCGCAGCCTTTGACAAGCTGCAACAATTTGCTTCTGTAACTCAAAAACTTGCGCAATAATGACAATCCTGGAAAAAATTACAGCGCAAACACGAGAAGATGTAAACAAGCAAAAGCAGAAAATTGCGAAAAGTGATTTTACATCATTTCCCATGTATGAAAAAAACAGACGCTCACTTTATGAGGCTCTTTCTGATTCGGAATCGGTCTCGATCATCGCTGAGGTCAAAAAAGCGTCGCCATCCAAAGGATTGATTCGGGAAGATTTTCAGCATGAGCGAATCGCTGAGCAGTATATGAATGCAGGCGCAGCTGCCATTTCAGTTTTGACTGATAAACCGTTTTTTAAAGGTGATGCTCAATTTTTAACGGACATTGCTGCATTTGCGGAAGTGCCTATTTTGCGTAAAGATTTCATCATCGATTTTTATCAGGTAGAAGAGGCAAAAGCTATAGGCGCTGATGCCATTTTATTGATTGCCTCTATTCTTGATGGGACGCAATTACAAGAACTCCATCACGCGGCTACAGAGGCTGGTTTGGAGTGTCTTGTGGAATGCTACACAGAAGAAGAAGTACATGCGATGGATTACTCTTATACCCGCATTTTAGGAGTGAATAATCGAAATTTAAATACCTTTGAAGTAGATGTACATCGTGGCATACGCTTGTTGCAGACTGCTCCGGATAATGTAGTCACAGTTTCTGAAAGCGGACTTTCTTCTAAGGCGGACATTAATCTGTTGCTAAAGGAAAATATACATTCCGCACTCATTGGAGAGCATTTTATGCGTCAGCCAGATCCCGGAAAAGCACTCAAAGCACTTTTTGAGGAAAATTAAATCCAAGTAATTTCAAATCATGTTTATAGAAGACAACAGAACAAGAGTTAAGATTTGCGGAATAACCGAGCTGGAGCATGCTCGATATGCATCCGGTGCTTTAATCGATTTTCTTGGATTTATCTTTTACGAAAAATCTCCCAGATACATCTCTCCTGAAAAAGCAGGAGCCATTATAAACTGGATAGAAGGACCCCAGAAAGTGGGTGTTTTCGTGAATCAGCCATTGGATGATGTTAATCACTACGCTCTGATGTCGGGCGTGGATTATGTGCAATTACACGGCGAAGAGACCCCCGAATACATTGATCTACTGGATAAACCGGTCATCAAAAGTTTTCGGATTCATCCCGAAATGAGCGAAGACGATTTGCGAAAAGTAATTGACCCATATCTCAATCATACCGAATATCTTCTTTTTGATGCCTGGGATGATAAAGAGTACGGCGGTACGGGAAAAACATTTGATTGGGATATGCTACAGGCTATTGGCGAAGATATTCCATTTTTTCTTGCCGGCGGTTTGGGAACCAAAAACATCAGAAAAGCGATTAAAACAGTAAGACCGTTCGCCGTAGATTTGTCCAGCAGTTTAGAGTCCGAACCCGGTAAGAAAGACTTTGACAAAATGGATGATTTTATTGAAGAAATGAGAGAGATTTGGGATTTACAAGAAATGGGAGATTTGTAGTTCCAGAAACGAAATTTGTAATTCAGCACCCGAAAAATTAAAAATCATGATAGAAACGACCACACAAGAAGAAACTCAAACGTATTCCTTTCCAGACAAAAAAGGATATTTCGGAAAATTCGGTGGAAAATTTGTGCCGGAGATTCTGATTCCTGCATTGGAAGAATTGGAGTCTGCTTTTCAAACAGCCATTAAAGACGATACGTTTTGGGCTGATTATCACCGTTTATTAAATGAATACGTTGGTCGGGAAACCCCGCTTACCTTCTGCGACCGTCTTACTGAACATTTTGGTAAAGCAAAAATCTACTTTAAAAGAGAAGATTTGTGTCATACGGGTGCCCACAAAATTAATAATGCCATCGGTCAGGTTTTACTTGCCAGAAGAATGGGTAAAAAACGCATTATTGCTGAAACTGGTGCTGGTCAGCATGGTGTGGCTACGGCTACGGTTTGTGCAAAATTCGGCATGGAATGTATCATCTACATGGGTGCGGAAGATACGGAGCGCCAAAAGTTGAATGTAGACCGCATGGGTTTAATGGGAGCAAAGGTGATTCCCGTCCACAGTGGTTCAAAAACTTTAAAAGATGCCACAAACGAAGCCATTCGGGATTGGGTAACCAACGTTGAGGATACTTTTTATATCATTGGTTCTGCTGTTGGGCCGCATCCATATCCGGTAATGGCCAGAGAATTTCACCGAATTATTGGTGATGAAACCAAACGCCAACTACAAGAAGCCGAAGGCGAGAACATTCTACCCGATTATGTGCTGGCTTGTGTTGGTGGTGGCTCTAATGCCATCGGCATTTTTTATCCTTTTGTGGATGACGCCTCTGTGAAATTGATCGGAATAGAAGCCGGTGGATTGGGCTTCGAAACCGAAGAAACCGCTGCTACGCTAACCAAAGGCACGCCCGGTGTTTTGCATGGCTCACTAAGTTATTTACTCCAAACGGATTCGGGCCAAGTACAATTGGCGCATTCCGTTAGTGCCGGACTGGATTATCCCGGAATTGGTCCCGAACACGCCCACTTGTTTGATACAGGCAGAGTAAAGTACGTTGCTGTAAATGATAAAGAAGCTCTGGAAGGCGTAAAACTCTCGTCATCTTTGGAAGGAATAATCCCTGCCTTAGAAACCGCTCATGCCATTTCTTATTTGAATATTCTGATGCCTCAAACCACAGAAAATGAAATTGTTGTATTGAATTGCTCAGGCAGGGGTGATAAAGACATGGGCACGATTTCAAAATACATTTAATCACACTTACACTTTTAGTCTACATTTATGTCCCGAATTTCAAACGTTTTCAAGAACAAAGCTGAAGACGAAAAAGTAATGACGCTTTTTCTTACGGCAGGTTATCCCGAACAAGAAGCAACAGTTGATTTGATTCTAGGTTTTGAAAAAAACGGCGCTGATATCATCGAATTAGGAATGCCATTTTCGGATCCATTGGCAGATGGCCCTACCATTCAATACTCAAGTAATGTAGCGATTGAGAATGGAACTACGCTCTCATCCATTTTTGAAATGGTGAAAGAAGTAAGAAAATCATCTCAAATTCCGCTTGTCTTAATGGGTTATATCAATCCCATCTTAAAGTACGGAATGGAAGCATTTTTCTCAGATGCTGCGGAAGCCGGAGTAGATGGTTTTATTTTACCCGATGTTCCTGTAGAAGAAGCAGACCAGGTAGATGCTATGTGTAAAAAATATGATCTGGATTTGATTTATCTGGTTGCCCCAAATACCACTGAGGAACGAATGAAGTTGATTGACGAAAAATCCAGAGGTTTTATATACTGTGTTTCTGTGACGGGAGTAACCGGTGCCAGAGATGGTGACGAAGTAGCTAAATCAGTTGAAAAGTTCATAGACAGGGTTAATTCGAATATTCATAAAAATCCGGTCTTGGTTGGCTTCGGTATCAAAAATTATGAGGATGCAACCAGAATTTCAGAAAAGATGGATGGTTTCGTTGTTGGCTCAGCATTGATAACCAATATCCGCGAAAATTATCCGAATGCTGGATGGAAAGAAAATGTCGTTTCTTTCGTTAAGACTCTTAAATATGGCAATAAGGCGGATGTGCCTGCTTCCTAAAAGTTTATTTTTATATTGTCCACGTTTTACCAGACTCACAAATTTATACTGGCTATGAAAAAACTAATCCCCATAACGTTTGTTCTCCTTTTTACGGTAATAATT
>SKIC01000285.1 GCA_007116685.1 Balneolales bacterium | reverse complement strand
TGCTATTTATCGTTATTACAAGAAAAATCCTCCCGAAGGTATTCTTACCGGTGTTTTTATGATTGCCCTTTTTGGCTTTCGATTTCTGATAGAATTCACCAAAGATCAAAGTCAATTCTCTCCTGACTTACCCATCGGAATGGGACAATTGCTAAGTATACCTTTTGTCATATTTGGTATCTGGCTGCTGATGCGTAAGAATAAAAAGCACTCCCTTCCGGCGTAATTTTACCTGAGTTTTATACGAAATAATCATGGAGTGGCGTTTCTACTAAAAGCGCTTTTTCGATACTTATTCATAGGAAAAGTGCGCTTTTCTAAGTATCTTTCTAGTAATTATAACGGTCACTAAAACTTTGGAGGTCATCATGAAATATCTACGCCCATCCAGAATTGCAGCACTTTTCAATGCAAGCGATACCACTCTTTGGAGATTAGAAGCATACGGAGATAAACCACCATTACAGGGCTTTTTACCTAAAGGGAGAAACTTCATCACCAATCATTTCCAATGGCTTACCGGTTCGAAACAGCCACGTAAAAAAGTTGAATTCAATCGAATGTTTCGCTGAAACATCGCCCATGAATAAAATCATGGGCGACCTTGCTCAATAGCTCCTTGTATTTCTTCAATTGTCAGAGCCCCTTTAGCTCTTTTTTTCAGTTTCTCAGCACGATCAATAAGGGCATCTGGATCAACTAACTTACTTTGCATTGCGTTTTTCAGCGTATCAATGACCTCACTATTTATGCTTCGATGGTTTTTATCAGCTTGTAATTTAAGGTTTTGATAAACTTCATCTTGAATACCCTTAATCGTGATATTTGTAGGCATGGCGGAAAAACTTTGTAATGGTTTCATTATGAAACTAAAAGGTTCTTGACATATTGCAATATATTTCAACAAAAATAATCCCTTGTTAAAAAGGACCTACAAGTTACTTAAACCGCTGCCGTAATTCATCTAATGACAAGTATTGTATCGTAGGCTTTCCTAATGGATCAGTGTAGGGTTCTTCGCAAGTGAAGAGTTGATCCATTATGGCGTCCATTTCCACTGAGGATAATTGCTTCCCTCTTGGAATAGCCGTTCTGGTGGCAAATGCGATGGCGAGTTTATCACGGGATGATAAGCTCAATTTCCCCTCGAGAGCATGATATTGGTGGAGCACGTTCTCAAGCATATCCTTCTCATTTCCGGCTTGGATATCGGATGGGACTCCCGTGACCATAGCGGTGTTTCCACTCAATAATTGAATATGGAATCCCATTTTTGAAATATCCGGCAATAACTGCTTTAATAGAGCAAAATCACTGGC
This sequence comes from Balneolales bacterium, assembly GCA_007116685.1. Classification (GTDB taxonomy): domain Bacteria; phylum Bacteroidota; class Rhodothermia; order Balneolales; family Natronogracilivirgulaceae; genus SKIC01. The sequence continues at coordinate 4,021 of SKIC01000285.1, read as the reverse complement.
AGAAAAATCTATGGTATGGGGAAATAGCAATTGTTGCGAACTCGGTAATCCACTATCAAAAGCAGATAAAGCCCGCTCGTACATAATGCGTTTATGAGCGGCGTGTTGGTCCACCAAACACATTCCACTAAGCGTTTGGGAAATGATAAACTGATTGTGTAACTGCCAATAGTTTCTATCCGGTTGGTGTTTAACCGGCTTCTGAAAATCACCGGTAACCGGACTTATCTCCTTTTGTGAATGCTCAGGGGAATGATATCCACCGGAAAAAGATGGCTCTTTTTTAGCACCGGTATCATAAAGCAAATTTCCCCAATCTTTCGAAGAAGATGGATTAGATTTCTTGGATGTAAAACCGCCACTTTGCCAATTCCCACTTCCCCAACTCCCTTTTTCAAAAGAAGAACCACCACTGAAAGTGTCTGATTTAGCGGTATCTCCATCATGTAAATCAGGAATTTGCAGATGTTCGTAAAGTGCTTTTTTTACGATGGAGCGGGTAAGCGCAGAAATTCCGCGTTCATCTTCAAATTTTACTTCCAATTTGGAAGGATGTACATTCACATCCACCAAAGTTGGTTCTATATCAAAAAAGAGGGCATAAAAAGGATATTCGTTATCTCGCAGCCAATTACTGTAGATATTTTGAATCACATAATTCAAATGGCGGTGCATAAACGGTCTGCCATTTACAAAAAAGAACTGCTCTCCCCTGCTTTTCTTGGAAAGTTTGGGATCAATAATATAGCCATAGACTGTAGCCATGGTAGTTTTCTCTTCCAAAGGAATCAAACTGGCTTTATAACTCTTTCCAAAAAGTTCGGGTATGCGTTCGCTTAAGCGTTGCTGAGGCAATTTGTAAACTACTTCGCCATTTGCAACCAATTCCATAGCAATCTGGGTATTAGCCAAAGCTGCCTGCTGGAAAGTGAGAATAATATGGCGGAATTCGGTGGCATCCGTTTTTAGAAATGCGCGGCGGGCGGGCACGTTATAGAATAAATTCCTAACAGCGACAGAAGTACCATTGTCGGTAGCGGCCGGTTCAAAACGACGTTGTTCGCCACCCCATATCTCGGCTTCCCACCCGTTCTCGTCTTCTTCACGCTTAGTGGTAAGCGTAACTTGTGCCACAGAGGCAATCGAAGCCATCGCTTCTCCCCTAAAACCAAGCGTCATTATATTATACAAATCATCAACGCTACCAATTTTTGAGGTAGCGTGACGCAAAAATATATTGGGAATGTCATCTTCGGCAATTCCACTGCCGTTATCTATCACCTGAATCAGTGTTTTTCCTGAACCCTGAATCAAGACCTTAATGCTATCAGCACCGGAATCTATAGCATTATCCAGCAATTCCTTAACCACAGAACTTGGACGCTGTACTACTTCACCGGCTGCAATTTTATTTGAGATTTCAGGGGGTAATAATTTGATTTTACCCTTGTGTTCCTGTGCTTGTTCTTCCAAGTATCAATCCTACGTTATTAACCATAAAACGAGAAACAGCAAGATAGCATAAACAAACACAGAACCCCCTGTACCTCTGCGAGATAAACTCTTAAATTTCATACCTGTGCCGGTTTTTTTCGGATCCGGTTTGTAATGTCGGAAATTGTACTCGAAACGTTTGTGTTTGGCTTTTTTGCCAATCATTGGGCGAAGCATGCCGTAACCTCAATTGTGATGTTTGCCGAAAATTTGTTTCAATTCAGCATTATTTCTTATCTCCCTAATATAGCAGTTTCACAGGGAAATATCAGGTTATATCCCTAATTCCCCACTTCTCCAAAGCAAGCCGGTCCGAGTACTGTAGCCCACGTCTCTGCTAATTATTTTGCCTTCTTCATTTATCACATAATAGGTAGGAAAAGACTCAATCCTAAAATCACGGGCCATTTGGGGAGTACCTAAAATCACCGGCATATTCAATTCATGGCGAGCTACGTATTCTTCAATTTCCTGCTTGGTTTCATAACTCAGGGCTACCAAATAAACTGCAAGTTCACCAGATTCAGCTCTTCTGTGCAAGGCATTTAGATTGCTCATACTCATATTACAAGCGGCACACCAGGTCGCAAAAAAGTAAACCAAACTCTTTTTGCCCGAGAAATTCTCAGACGAAATAAATTCTCCTGATATAGTCTGAGCTGTAAAAGCCGGTACCGGTTCTGTACCATCGGCTTTAATTAGATGTCCTGTTTGCCAGGAATAAACGCCGTACAGAATAACAGCATACAAAAAAATATCTGCCGGCCAGGATAACCAGGGATTAGATCGGAATGCTTTCCAGTAATAGGCTATACTACGGTTATCAGCTTGCGTAACTTCTGATTTCGTCATTACTGCAACATTTAACGCAGTTAACTACGTCGTAAAGTTTTCTGATTTTCAGCGTATAGAGCACATTTTTTCCATCTCGTTGGGATGAGATAATTCCTTTATTTCGGAGCTGAGCCAAATGGTGAGATGCAACCGCCTGCTCGATACCGAGCATTTCGTAAACCTGCGTAACGGATAAATCTCCCTCGTTGTAAAGCATCTCAACAATGGTCATCCGTGTAGGATGTGCAATAACTTTGAGCATATCCGCACAGCGCTCCACACGGGACGGATTGCTTTTTAGTAAGGTTGTGTCTGTATCTTTCATATATACAAATATAGATTATTTATTTATATCTTACAAGACATCAATTTCACAGAATTTTGGCAGGTAATTTTGCTAACCCTTCTAAGTATTAGGTTTCAAAATTCGTATCTTCGCGCTCAAAATCGTACTACTTTTTTATCACTATGGAAATATTTAAAGAATTCACTTTCGAAGCCGCACACAGGCTTCCCAATCTCCCTCCTGACCATAAATGCACACGCCTGCACGGGCATTCTTTTCGAGTTCGTCTATACGTTCAGGGAGAGCCGGATGCTCATACTGGCTGGATTATGGATTTTGGTGATATCAAAAAAGTGTTCAAACCCATAGTAGATAATTATCTTGATCACTATTACCTGAACGACATTGAAGGACTAGAAAACCCAACCAGCGAAAACATAGCAATTTGGATTTGGAACAGAGTAAAACCCGATCTCCCCACCTTAAGCCGAGTCGAAGTTTTTGAAACCTGTACATCAGGCTGTATTTATTTGGGTCCGCAAGCCTAAGCTTTTGTTTAGCCTGCGTTTTTGATTGCCCCTAAGCTAAAACGTAGTAATGTTTTCAGAATGATTCTTTGGAGCTTATTGTTATTAGTCTAGTTAAGAATTTAAAGCTCTTACTTGCCAAAGCAATCTGAACAACACAAATGAGTATTCCAATACGCTCGCATTTACATATCGTCACTTTTCAGGAAGTGGATGAAGCCGATAGTTTTGTCCGGCATTACTTGCGTAAACACCCACAATCTGATGGATTAATTTCCTTTGCCGATGATATGCAAAATGAGGTTATGCACGTTGCCAGCGGATATTTTGAGGCCATGCCTACACAAACCGGACCTAATTCCATCCGAATTGGAGAAATGAGTTTTGATCAGGATGTCTACAATCGAATGGAGCAACATTACAAAAACACGGGTACCGATGCATCTTCTGAATTTATATTCCATCCGGTGGGATATTTAGAATTGATGGGATCTGGTTATGCCAGCATCCTTAAAAAAGTGACAAATCCTTATAACCATTACCAGCGCATAACGATAACCTGCCCCAGAATTTTGAGTGATGAGATAACCGCTTTTTTCGAGCTTAAACCCAATTTTGTGACTCATTTGGGCTAAAAAAAGCGAAAACCTGATATACGTCATACATTTTTTATTAGGTTAATCGTACCATTAGCACGCTAACCCGATGTTTAACTATTAAAAATAATATGAAACGTAAATCTGCGCTTACCAAGCTTCAACTTGGTGGTCTAATTGCGGGAATCCTGGGATTTCTGCTTTGCTTACTCCTCCCTATTCCCGGTTTATTTTTTGCCGGAAAAGTAGCTCTTGGAATTTTTGTGATGGCCGCCATTTTCTGG
>SKIC01000201.1 GCA_007116685.1 Balneolales bacterium | reverse complement strand
GTTTAGAAAAATCTGATTGATAATTGGTTTTAGGTGTCAAACATAAAAAAAGGAGCAACCTGATTCAGGCACCCCTTTTTGCAATTTCAGAACTATTAAAGAATAGTCTGCTATTCCTCTTCGTCGTGATCTCTGGGTTTAGCTTCGTTCACTATAAGCTCTCGCTCTAAAAAAAGCGTATTGTTGAGTGCATTAATTGCTACTTCTGCAGCCTCAGGATCTTCCATTTTCACGAATCCATATCCTTTGGATTTACGAGTACGCTTATCACGGACGATGAATGCTTTCTCAACAGGACCAAAGTGTTCAAAGAGGTCTTTCAAATCCTGGCGTTTGGCTTTCCAAGCCAGGTTTCCAATATAAATATCCATTGTATTTTTTGGTGTTGAATTAAAAAACACCCCCCTGATAACAGGGGGATATTAAAAAATTACAGGCCAAAAACGTCACGGCCAAGATATAAGGCCTGATCACCTAATTGCTCTTCGATACGAAGCAATTGATTGTATTTTGCAAGGCGATCTGTACGGCTCATAGAACCTGTTTTGATTTGACCTGCGTTAGTTGCAACGGCTAAGTCGGCAATGGTGGTATCTTCGGTTTCACCGGAACGGTGAGAAATTACCGCTGTGTAGCCATTTTTGTGTGCCATTTCGATGGCATCAAGAGTTTCGGTAAGAGTTCCAATCTGATTTACTTTAATCAAAATTGAGTTACCTACACCGGAATTGATACCTTTTGCTAAGCGAACAGTATTGGTTACGAACAAGTCATCACCAACCAACTGTACTCTGTCGCCGATGGCATCAGTAAGTTTTTGCCAGCCTTCCCAATCGTCTTCATACATTCCATCTTCGATGGATATAATGGGGTATTTGTCGATCCACTCTGTCCAGAAAGCAACCATTTCGTCAGCATTCTTTTTAGAGCCATCACTCCATTTGAATTCATAAAGACCGGTTTCTTTGTTATAAAACTCAGAAGTTGCCGGATCAAGAGCAATCATAATATCATCACCAGCTTTGTAACCGGCTTTTTCGATTGCCTCAAGAATTACTTCTACAGCTTCTTCGTTGCTCTTCAAGTTTGGTGCAAAACCACCTTCATCGCCAACGGCAGTGTTGTATCCTTTGCTTTTCAATACACTTTTGAGGCTATGGAATACTTCCGCACCCATTTGCATAGCGTGTGAAAATGTTTCAGCGCCAACAGGCATAATCATAAATTCCTGAAGGTCAACATTGTTATCAGCGTGTGAACCACCATTAATGATGTTCATCATAGGAGTAGGAAGAACTTTTGCATTAACGCCGCCTACATATCTCCAGAATGGGATATTTAAGGCATTAGAAGCAGCATCAGCAACAGCCAGAGAAACGCCAAGAATAGCGTTAGCACCTAATTTTGCCTTATTTTCAGTTCCATCGATTTCAAGAAGCAGACTATCAATATCAACTTGGTTAAATACATTCATTCCTATCAATTCGTCTGCGATAGTTACATTAACGTTTTCTACTGCTCTTAAAACGCCTTTTCCGAGATACACATTTTCATCCTCATCACGAAGCTCTACTGCTTCAAATTCACCTGTAGAGGCACCTGATGGAACAGCAGCACGACCAAGCGTACCGTCTTCAAGAATAACATCCACCTCTATGGTAGGGTTGCCGCGTGAATCCAGTATCTGACGGGCAACAATATCTTCAATCAAAGCCATAATAATTTTAGGTTTGGTACATAATTTCAAGTTGTGCTAAAGGTACCAAATTTTGAGCAATTATCGTAAAAAAACCGCTCCTAAACTCACATAGAACCCGAAAAGCGCTTACCAGGCATTGAAACATGAAACAATATTGAATATTCGTATAAGATTAATCTGCGTTCATGTATATGAGATGCTTTTTTCATAGAAAATGGGATGGGGTCAAGTGCATCTACACCAAGTATTTCTCTCCATTTCTTTTTCACAAACCAAGTCTCTCCACCATAAAGGAAAAAGTAAAATCGCAACAATTCAGAAAAGTCTTTGCCCATTATCAGCGAGAAAATTTCGGGCAGCTCCGGCTCCTCACTATTTTCTTTTTCTGTTTTTGTTTGCTGATTCTTGGAGTGTTTGTCTTCCGGTCGAGCACCATCTTCCGGTAAATTAGCTAAAGCCGCCACATTTGCAGGATCAAATGGCAATGACCCAAGCAAAGGCGTTCCTCCGGCCTCTGTTTGAGGCGGAAGCATGGAAGCAGGATTTATAGCATCAAACCGCACAATCTGACTTTTTCTTAATCGATATTCTTACAATCTTACTTTATCGGCAGTTTCTCGATTTTTTAAAGCAACAAAATGTCATCTAATGCTCTTACCCTGACGCCACCCGAACAAGGATTTATTCCTGTAGATGGATTTCGGCTGGAGTACACTTTTTGGCCCGGCGAGCGACGAACCTTTGTTGCCATTCATGGTTTTGGTGGCACATCACGAACTTTTCGAAAATTGGCGGAAGAATTGCAAACTTATGATGTCGGACTGGTAAGTATTGGCTTACCCTGGCATGGCGAAAGTAAATCAACAGGAGCGGAAAAGATTAATCTTCACACTTTCGCACCAGCACTTGCTAAAACACTTCGAGATATTGGAATTCCTCGATCTCCGCTTATTGCACACTCATTTGGTGGCAGAATTGCCGTTGCATTAGCAGTTCTTGGAAATGACTTTGTAAGCAGATTATACCTGCTATCCTCAGGTGGATTTTATCCTTACGAAGATTATATGTTTGCCGGATTCAGTAGTAAAATTGGACAGTTTTTCATGAAAAATGAACGCGTTTCCGGTTTCATAAGTGGTTTGATGATTCCTAATCTACAGGGGCAGGCTCGCAAACTTGCAGGCGATGCGTTGTTCAAGATGGGTAATAGTTATCCGGAAATTAGTTTGCGGAAATCCGGTATTCTGGGCAGATGTTATAATATAAAAGTTCCGGTACATGTACTCTGGGGAGAAAAAGATCAGCTTGTGCCATCAAGCTATGCCAAAGAAGTTGCACAATGGTTCAGGGAAAGTGATGTAGAGATTTTTCAGGATGCAGGGCATCTTTTATTTGCGGAACAACCAAAAAGGGTGGCTGAGTACATCGTTAAAAAGGCAGGCTTGTTCTAAGTCAAACGCCTACCACATTCCACCAAATTGCAAGGTAATTGTTGGAGTACCAAAGAAATAATTGGGTTCGAATCCATCAAATTCGGGATTTGGACTGGATGGCTCCATAATTTGAACTCCCTGTGGAAAATAGAAGAACATATAAGAAAATCTTACGCTTTGAAATCTTTTGAAATCGTCACCAAAATCAATTCCAATTCCCAAAAGCCCGGCTAATCCAACTTCTATAAAACCATCTCCCCAGCCCTGGAACACATCATTTGGGATTTGATTAGGTCTGATATAACCTAATCCTTGCGAATCATCAAAGTAGGGATACAAGAAAGTAAACGTTGCGCCAAGTGACGTTTGCGTATAAAATCTGAAATTATCCGAGAGCTGTTCTGCAAATAGCCTGCGCTTTAATCCCAACATTACCGGAAATGACAAAGCTCTATTGTATTTATTTGGAATAATCTGCTGTCCAAAAAAGGTTTGAAATTGCTGCTCTCTTTCATCTTTAATAGCTGTGAATTCAAAATCCAACACAATCTCATTATTGAAAGAAATGCCCCGACGATACTGCCCTCCGAGCGCAACTCCAAAGTCATTTAACTCTAAATTAAATGACATTCCGTTTTTCAATCCCACAGAAAAAGGCGATTGTGCATCCACTACACGATCGATTTCGGGCTCTAAACGCTCAAAATCCTGCGCAAATAGAATTGCACTGGAAGCAGAAAAAAGGAGAATTAATACAGTAAAAAAAGTTTTTTTCATGGATTGAAATCAAAAGTTAGGAGCAATAAACGAACATTTAAGCATTAATTCTTCGTTCAAATAAAGAAATATGATTTTTTTTCTTGTCAATTATTGCTATGACCTTATATTCACACATTCATTTTAACATAGAGTATCTAGCGTATATCTAACGCATAGAAAATAGTAATCGATATGAGTACTGCCGAAAAATACATAGTATATGGACCATCTGACACTTTACTAAGATTTGGTCCCACCCTCGTTGATGAAACGAGCCCAAAACATTCTTATTCTGCGGAAACAGATGGTTTAAACGTAACTGTAGCAGTTTATGAAGACACCCAAAAACTGATGAATACCAGCACCAGTTTAACTGTGATCTTTGAAATGAGTGGCAAATCTTTAAAGATTGAGATAGTTGCGACAGGTGGTAGAACAGGATTTCGTGGAAGTTCTGCCGATACCGAAGTTCCTATCACAGAAACGGTTAAAGATTTTATTCTGGATTACACCAAAAGATTCGGTCTTACTATTCAGGAAAACAAACCCGTAGAAGAATCCGAAGAGGAATAAGCAACTATGTCGGATTTGAGTGACGACTGGACAGTCGTCCGTATGTTGGAGTGGGCTACTGAATATTTTGAAAATAAAAAAGTACCCTCTCCCCGGCTCAGTATTGAGTGGTTGTTAAGTCATGTTCTTGAGATTAAGCGTCTGCAATTGTACATGCAATACGACAGACCCTTAACTAATGCTGAGCTTGATAAAATTCGTCCTCTCGTTTTACGGCGTGGAAAGCACGAACCGCTACAATATATAACCGGCAGCACCGAGTTTTTCAATTCTGAGATTTTGGTAAACCCCGCAGTACTCATTCCACGTCCGGAAACTGAAGAATTAGTAGAGCGTATTCTAAACGACTTTCCCGAAAGCAAGGATAATTTCCGATTACTTGATCTTGGCACGGGATCAGGTTGTATACCTATAGCGATAAAAAAAGAGCGGCCGGATTGGGATATTTTGGGGATGGATGTTAGTCCGGAAGCGCTAGATGTTGCCAAATCCAATGCGGAAACCAATGATACAGAGATTGAATTCCTGCTTGGTGACTTTACTAAAAATTGGGATATCGCTGGTTCATTTGACGTAATAGTTTCAAACCCACCATACGTTTTATCAACAGAGAAAGAAAAGCTTGATATTCAAGTAAGAGATTACGAGCCTGCTCTAGCTCTTTTCACAGATAATTTATCTGATATATTTAAACCGATTATCAATCAAGCACAGACCAGACTCAAAACAGACGGCAAGCTATACTTCGAATTACACGAAGATTACGCGCAGCAGGTTCTTGCGTTTTTTGATGAGAAGATTTGGCAGGCAAGAATAATTTCTGACTATGCCGCCAAGGAAAGATTTATCGAAGCTACAATAAGATAAATCACTAACTGTCAACCCCT
>SKIC01000132.1 GCA_007116685.1 Balneolales bacterium | reverse complement strand
GTTACAGATAAATCAATACTGCCAAGATCATCCGGTTGCCAGATTTCCGGGCGTAAGGTTTGCCTTGTCATAGTACCGGGATTCCAAACCCTGAATTCGTAACTGATATTTTGAGACCAACTTTCATCAGGAAAAATTTGGAGCAGATTACCATTGGTTTCGGCAAATTCCCAACCCTCAAATGATTGCGTTCCTGCCACTACAATGAGAGAATCTAATATTTCCGGCTCGTCAATAAATTTAGCATATCTCACTACAACCGGGGCGTTATGGAAAATACCGGCTTGGGTATCGTGCCTGATAAAGCGGTTCAAAACGGTGTCTTCCTGAGCAGAACCGAAAAATTCAAAAGGCACATCTTCTGCTTCATTACCATTCAAGTCCATAATGCCCCGTAGAGTAAGAGTTAGCTCTTGCTCTTCCTCTGTGTTGATTTCGGATTGTGCAAAAAGGACGCTTGGGTTTTCTTTATCGATAAATAAGGGTATAGCTCTTGTAAATAAGCTATCACCTGAGCGAAGTTGGATTTTAGTATCGCTGCCAAATTGAATTTCCTCCGAAAACCGTAACCGCAGGCGATTGGAAGTATGCATTCCTACGCCAAGAAGTCGTGGTGCAATGGTGTCAGAACGCGTAACGAAAACTGTACCGGCTTCTTTCACCTGTCCTTCTTCCAATTTGTAATATTCTTGAGGAAATGGCTGCGCTTGTTCTCTGTTTCGATCCCAAATTCTGTTTCTGTTTCTATCATCCAACCCAAAAAGACGATATTCGCCATCGCTCAAATAGCGAAATCGTACGGTTCCTGAGGTGTCCGCTTCGCCAACATACAAAGCCGGCTGACTCAAATCATACGGTTTTCGATACATCAGCAATCGACCTGATTCTGCGGCTCTGCCCGAATTTGCATCCAACATTTTGGCAGAAATCTCACCGCTATCAATTATATCTCCGGTAGAAACGGCTAATTGAAAGGGCTCATCAATTCTGTTTCCTCTCGCATCACGTAAATCACTTCCTAAAATAAAAATGATGGTCGTATTTGCAGGAAATTCATCCTCAAAAATTACTCTTGCGGTTTTTCTTCGCCATTGAATTCGGTAAGGATTGTTGATGTTTGGCTCTATTCGAAAAGCCTGTTCAAAACTCCCTCTGTCTACAAATTCCGAAAACTGAAAGGTAACCCGGTCACCGTCAAAATTTGTGGTTTCTGAGGCCGGAATGGTTTCTAAAATTTTGGGTCCGCTTCTGTCCGGCGTGCCACCTGAAGGCGATATGGGTGTAGCGCAGGAAACGAAAACAATCAGCAGTGCGAATAGGAAAATGCGTAAACTCATATTCTATCGGCTTCTCACATTATAAAGCAGATACACCGTTGTCCCCACTGATACGGTCAAAAGTAAAGGCTCTGCGATTCTGCGGATGAAGCTCTGCTGTTCAGATTTAGTTACTGTTTGATATTCGAAAAAATAACCGTGCTTCGAAGTTTGCTCCGGCGATGAATGCGGCACCGTATCGGTATGCGTTAAGGTTTTTTGCTCGTAAAGATGGATATTTTGATCGTTATCAGCTATGGATATGGATAAGTGCGCGAGCAAAGTTCTTGTGGCTTCGTTTCTGCTTTTTTGATGCCAGCTATGCTCCGGATTGGCTCGGATATCAACACGAAAAGTCGCTACTTCCGGGTTTTCAGTAAGTGGAATGCCTAAGATATGTAAGCGGCTCATGATGGCATCGTACATCAATTCCGGAATGTGGTCTGATTGTACATATACGGGCTCGGAAATTTCTAATTGCAAAACCTTACTTCCTACATAAACAGCGACACTTTCATTAATTATTTCCTTATTAGAGGGAACATCCGCTATCGAGATAAATGAAAATAAGATGATAAATAAATAGGTTAACATGCAGATTTGAGCAGATTAGATGAGGATTCATCAAGACCGTGATAAATTACAAATTAACCTAAAAGAAACGAACCTCTGTATCTACTTGATTAGTGTGATTCTTTTCGACTCCGTTTGTTGCCCTGAGCTTAGCAACAAAATATAGATACCACTGGATAAATTACCCGCATCTACTGAAAGATGATGATTTCCGGCATTAAGAAATCCGTCGTGAATGGAAAGCACCCTCTGCCCTGTCACTGAATACAAATCAAGCCGAACACTAGCTGCATTCTCAAGAGAAAAGTTTACTGTGGTGCTTGGGTTGAACGGATTTGGATATACGCTGTGAATGGCAAAGTTCTGAGGAACTTGGTCCGAATCGTTGGCAGAAACGGGCTCGCCTTCAGAAAATGAAAGCAAAACGGTTTCAAATCCAGGAATAACATTCGTATTGGGATCTTCGTCGTCATCGTCTTCTTCTGTTCTCATTTCATTTGCGTAGGCGAAAGGCAAGGTGGAATCCAAATCACTGAAATCAATCAGATAAGGCTCAGCGTGTTGTTTGATTATCCCTAATCCTTCTGCCAACCAATTTCTAATCACATAAGCTTCCACCAATTCAATGTAAACGGTAACGGCAGAACCAAATACGATAACTTCTGTCTCTAATCGCACATTGGCTTTGATATCGAATACTTCGGCTTGAAACTCTCCGAATGGCACCATTACACTTTCAGAATTCAGGCGCTTTCCACCAAGACGGATGACAAAATCAACACTATCGATAAATGCCGGAATCGAAAACTCTTCTCTAATCTCGTCGCTAATTTCAATCGGTTGCCTTAACTCTTGCAACGTCCATTCGTCATCAGGTGAGGTATCGGTGTGGAATAAATCGGCATTTAATTCTGCATTGCCCGGAATTATCCCGACTGGTAAATCAAAATTTCCCAAAAGCGTAGCTAAAGGGACCTGAACTCCAATACGGTCATCCGAAACTCTGTATTCATAGGCTCCTGCAGGCTCAGAACTGATCAAAAAGGTAGAAACTCCCTGCGCACTTAATATGGATTCTATACTATCACTCCTGACTGTTTGAGCCAGAATTTCATCCTCATCAAAAACATCAGTTTGATACATCCATATACTCCCCGGATTTGCCGGCATAAGACTATGGGCGTGTTGAGCACTAACCGTTTCCGTAAAAAAAAGCAGTGTTAAAAAAAGTAGCAGAGAATGATGATACATGCGGATTTGTTTATCTTGTTCGATTGATACCAATACAAAGATATCACCAAAATCGTTTTGATTTTCGATTAGTTACTTCATTATAAAGTAGTGAATAACTTTTGACTGACTTGAAATTTCCCTATTCCCCAAAACCACATAATGCCCACTACCAACACCAAATCTCAATTCCTGAATCACATAGCACAAACGAGTGATGCCCCCATGGGTTTGAGTATTTCACACGCCAGCGGTCCATTTATTTTTACTACGGATGGGCGAAAATTCACAGATTTTATTTCAGGAATTGCCGTTAGCAGCCTCGGACATCGCCATCCGAAAGTTGTAGAAGCGGTCAAACATCAGGTGGATAAGCACATGCACGTGATGGTGTACGGGGAATTTATTCAGGAAGCGCAGTCAAATTTTGCATCTTTGACTACCAGCCAACTTCCCGAGCATTTAAGCAGGATTTATTTCACGAACAGCGGTACAGAAGCCAATGAAGGCGCTTTGAAATTGGCTAAGAAATTCACCGGACGCACAGAGTTTTTGGCATTTCGCAATAGTTATCATGGGGATTCTCATGGCAGTTTGAGCGTTACCGGCAGAGATGTGTATCGTGATCCTTACCTCCCACTTTTACCCGGAGTTCATTTTGCGGATTTCAATCATCCACAGGCTCTTGAAATGATTGACGAACATCTGGCCGCTGTAATTTTGGAACCCATACAGGGCGAAGGCGGAATTATCCCTTCGGATCAAACATGGCTGGAGAATATCCGTAAAAAATGCGATGAAAAAGGCGTTCTACTGATTTATGATGAGATTCAATCGGGTTTTGGTCGCACAGGAGCTTTCTTCGCTTTTGAACATTATGGCGTTGCGCCGGATATTTTATGCATGGCAAAAGCCATGGGTGGCGGAATGCCAATTGGTGGATTTGCTGCTTCCGATGAAATTTTCGAAGTTTTCAAAAATGATCCTCCCTTAAATCACGTAACTACTTTTGGCGGACATCCCGTATCCTGCGCGGCAGGTCATGCGGCGCTGAAAGTTATGCTGGATGAAAACCTGATGGAGAATGCTTCCTTCATCGAAAAAACGGCTCGTGAAATTTTGTCCGGTGATTCCATAGTAGAGTTGCGTGGCAAAGGCGCCATGCTCGGCCTGCAACTCCACAGTTTTGAACAGACCAAAAACGTGGTTGAAGCATGTTTTGTGGAAGGAATCATCCTCGGCTGGACACTCCATTCCAACACCCTAGTCCGCCTGGCTCCTCCCCTCATTATTGACGAAGATACTCTTACTTCCACGCTTAAGAGAATTGCCTACTATGCTGAAAAATTTAAAACTACCTAAATCCGATTAACTGAAATCATGAATCTCACAGTCCGCCTTGGTGGACGGATACACAGCCTGAGTATTCATGCTCTGGCGAAAAAGCAATAAACGTTGCTCTATCATCCAAAACAACTATTCAAAAAAGTCCCTCTCCCCTGGAGAGGGATTTAGGGTGAGGTAAAAACAATGCATTTTTGAAAGTTTCTCTTTGATTTACAATTCTCTAATTCAATCCTAAAAAACAAAATTTGTACTGAAAAATTTTTAACACATAATGACACAAGCAGTGCTTTATAAAGAGCGTATTTTTGAGCATATTTGAACCTCTTTATTCAACCAAAAATTTGTTTTGATGATTATTCCTATTGCCTCCGACCACGCCGGCTATGAAGCCAAAGAAAAAGTAAAGGCTATACTCGAAAAGGCCGGACATACCGTCGTCGATTTCGGTACACATGAAGAAAGTTCTGTGGATTACCCTGATTTCGCCATACTTGTTGCGGAAAGTGTCAATAACGGCGAACATACCTCTGGAGTGCTCGTTTGTGGTAGTGGACAAGGGATGTGTATTTCTGCCAATAAATTTAATAATGTGCGAGCCGCATTAGCCTGGAATAAAGAAATTGCTGAATTATCAAAACAACATAACAACTCGAACGTCTTATGTTTGCCGGGACGTTTTTTATCTGATGCCGAACTTGAAGAAATTGTGAACGGATGGCTTTCTGCTGAATTCGAAGGCGGAAGACACGATCGTCGCGTTCAAAAAATTAACACCATTACCCAAAAATAATCGCTTCCATGAAACGCCTCAAAGTACAGGATCCTGAAGTTTACAGTCTGTTAGAAAAAGAAACAGACCGCCAAAACAACAACATCGAATTGATTGCCTCTGAGAATTT